>NZ_JAEKEC010000002.1 GCF_016651305.1 Pseudomonas sp. TH06
AAAGTGCTCGCGGTTTTTTTCGGCAGCAGCAGGCTGACGAGCAAGAAAGGCGTATTGGCGAACGTCCATGTTTAACTCTCAATTGCAACGGCAAAGGGGTCGGGGAAAACGACAGGCAAAGCAATCCCTGCCCGGTAGGAAACAGTCCTGCCGGAAGAGTGAAAGAACCAAGTGGGGATAAATGCGCGCTTTGGTCAGAACGTCCAAAACGGTGCGAAACATTCGCAAGATAGCCTGCGAAAAGTCTGCTCGATCCCTCGAAAACGCACGCTGATATCAATGTGATGGCGCGATGGTAGATTGCCATCATTCTGACGTCAATAAGTCGTAACGCAGCTTTTTCGTCGACCGCTCTAGAACGCGGCTTTGCGTGACAATTCTGCTTTTTTGGCGGAAATGGCGACTCGTTAGTCACACAATACGAAGTTACTGCCGCAGCAAACCACTGAACTTTTTACGACCGGAAACCCTCAACCGATTAACCCGCCTTAACCGGAACCGAGGCTGCCCTCCATGAAGACTTTGATCAAACTCACCCTCGCCGCCACGCTCGCCTGCGCCCTGCCCGTCTGGGCCTGCACGCCGGAAGAAGCCACCGCCAAACGTGAACAACTGGCCAAGGAAGTTGCCAAGCTCACTGAACAGAATCCGACCAAGGCCAAAGAAATCAACGCTGAGTTGCAGAAGATGGATCTGGGCACAGCCAGTGCGGATCTGCCGGACAAATGTCAGTTGATTGATCAGCGCTTGAAAGAGCTGGATTCCGCCGAGAAGAAGACCGAAGGCTAACAGCAAGATCACACCATCGCGGCCTCCGGCAGCCCGTATCCCCCTGTAGGAGCTGCCGAAGGCTGCGATCTTTTGACCCTGAAAATGCACTAGTGCATTTATTTACTTGCATTAACGCATATCCATGACTACGGTTACATCGAGCAAGGAGATCGGCACCGGCCATCGGAGATGGCAACCGTTGAACACCGATCGCTCTGTAATACCGCAACACCCACACAAGCTGGACGCTTGTTTTCACTCATGGAGGATTGAAAATGTTAACCACTGAAGCAACCCGATTCACCGGCGAAACCCTGCCAAGGTGCCTGATCGGCCATCTGCTAGACCCGCAACTGGTCGAAGTCGAAGCCGCTGCACAGGTCCACGCGCTGGCCGCCAGTCTCAACTTCAACATGCAAAAGCAGACCCAGACCAACTGGTGCTGGGCCGCCGTTTCCGCCTCGGTCGGCAACTACTACGGCACCGGGTCCTGGACCCAGTGCGGGGTGGCCAGCTCGGCACTGGATCGCAACTGCTGTAATCAGCCCGGGCCGTGCAACGTCTATGGCTATCTGGACACCGCGCTGCGGATCACCCGCAGTTATAACGGCATGAATCAGGGCTCACTGCAGATGTCGGCCATCCAGAACCAGATCAGCATGGGCCGACCGGTCGGCCTGCGTTGCGCCTGGTATGGCGGCGGTGCGCATTTCCTGACGATCTACGGCACCAACGGCGATTATGTGCTGGTCGCGGACTCGATCTTCGGCTATTCGACCCGTGCACTGAATGCCTTCCCCCGTTCCTACAATGGCGGCGGCAACTGGACCAACACTTACTTCACCGTGAAAAACTGAGGAGGGCGACATCATGCAACTGACTTATCCAAAGGCGCCTTCCAATGGCGTACAGACCTTGCGCCCGGCGCTGCAAGCCGCCCTGCAAACCCGGGGCTTTGGCGCCAACCGCCAATTCGCCAGCGCCGCTGCGGCGAAAATCAGTCTCAGCGAGGCTTACCGTGGTTACTCGCTCAGCCTGGACGACCTGAGCAACGGCAAAGGTCTGCGGGACGCACGGATCGGCGATTGGCATTACCTGGTGTTTGCCGACGATGTAACGATTGCCGATGCACAATTGGCCGAAGTGCGCGGGCATGTCGAGTTCGCCTCGTTGAACCATGGCGACCTCGCCGCCGCCACGGTGGGAGCGCTGAAATTGGCAGAGCAATCGCCGCAATTGCACGGCAAAACCGTTGAGCTGCGGCTGCTGTTTGTGTCTGCGCTCAACGTTGTGGCGATCTGGCTGCATGCTGACGGCGAAGAGCTGCTGATCCCGATCGAGCCGACGCCCAAAGACCTGGCCGTCACTCGGCTGTACAGCGAAGCCGCCCTGCTCGCCGCGTTGAAACCGGCGGCTGATCAGGCGAAACGCCGCTTCGATGCCGACACCAGCGGCCTGTTGGGCAACTGACAAACGCTGGACGAAAAAAAACCCGGACACTGTCCGGGTTTTTTCTGTGTGCCTGAAACGACTTACTCAGCAGCAGGCTCTGCCGGCTTGCGGCGCTTGAGCGGAGCCATGCCGTCGCTGCTCACCAACGAGTCAGGCTTGGGACGGTTGACGCTCTTGCGCTTGGTCGGCGTCTTGGCGGCGGTTTTCTTCTTGTCGCCCTTGGCGTCGGTCTTTTTCTTCTTCACACCGACGGCTTTGCCCGAGGCCTTGACCTTTTTCGGTCCACCGTAGGTGCCTTTGACTTCCTTGATGGTGCGGCGCTCGAAGCTCTGCTTCAGGTAGCGCTCGATGCTCGACATCAGGTTCCAGTCGCCGTGACAGATCAGCGAAATCGCCAGACCGTCATTGCCGGCGCGACCGGTACGACCGATGCGGTGCACGTACTCGTCGCCGCTGCGTGGCATGTCGAAGTTGATCACCAGATCCAGGCCATCAACGTCCAGACCACGGGCCGCAACGTCGGTGGCAACCAGAATCTTCACGCCGCCCTGCTTCAGACGGTCGATCGCCAGCTTGCGATCCTTCTGGTCTTTCTCGCCGTGCAGCACGAACGCCTTGTATTCCTGAGCCACCAGACGACCGTAGATGCGGTCAGCCATGGCGCGGGTGTTGGTGAAGACAATGGCCTTCTGATAGGTCTCGTTGGCCAGCAGCCAGTTCACGATCTGTTCTTTGTGCTGGTTGTGGTCGGCAGTGATGATCTGCTGACGGGTGGTCGAGTTCAGTTGGCTGACCGCGTTGAGCTGCAAGTGCTCAGGGTTGTTCAGCACCTTGGCGATCATCTCGCGCAGGCCGGAACCACCGGTGGTGGCGGAGAACAGCATGGTCTGTTGACGGTTCGGGCATTCGTCGACCAGACGCTGTACGTCTTCGGAGAAACCCATGTCGAGCATGCGGTCAGCTTCGTCGAGCACCAGCACTTCGACTTCTTTGAGGTCGAGGTTGCCGGCGTTGAGTTGCTCGATCATCCGGCCTGGCGTACCGATGAGGATGTCCGGCACCTTGCGCAGCATCGCCGCTTGCACCTTGAAGTCTTCACCGCCGGTGATCAGGCCAGACTTGATGAAGGTGAACTGCGCAAAGCGCTCAACTTCCTTCAACGTCTGCTGGGCCAGCTCGCGGGTCGGCAGCAGGATCAGGGTCTTGATGCTGACGCGAACCTTGGCCGGGCCGATCAGGCGATTGAGGATCGGCAGGACGAAAGCGGCGGTTTTGCCGCTACCGGTTTGCGCAGTCACCCGCAAATCACGCCCTTGGAGCGCCAGCGGGATGGCCGCGGCTTGCACAGGCGTTGGCTCGACAAATTTCAGCTCGGCCACAGCTTTAAGCAGGCGTTCGTGCAGGGCGAATTGGGAAAACACGGGTGCTACCTCGAAGATATGCAAAAAAACAGCTGCATAGGTTACCGGTTTCGAGCGCTCAGGCCGAGTTTCTTTATACAAACGGCGCTAATCAGTGCTTTTTTTGTTGCTCGATTTGTCTCTTACGGTAATACACGGCGGCTTAAATGCTCTAATCGCCCATCGCGTCTTTACAGAAGAATCGTTTCTCTCATGGATTTCAAACAGCTCTGGCTCAACGCCCAGGACCTCTGGGGCACCCTCGAACAACACCCGCTTCTGCAATCCGGCCTGGCGCTGATGTTGCTGTTGGTGATCGCGCTGGTGCTCGGACGAGTGGCGCGATATCTGATCCTGCACGCCAGCCGCATGCTCGGCCGCCAGCCCGCCCTGCACTGGATCAACGACTTTCGCCACAACAAGGTGTTTCAGCGCCTGGCGCAGATGACGCCATCGCTGGTCATCCAGTTCGGCTTGCACCTGGTGCCCGAGCTGAGCAAAACCGCGATGACGTTCCTTGGCAACGTCGCGCTGTCGTTCACCATTCTGTTCCTGCTGCTGTCGGTCAGCGCCTTGCTCAACGCGCTGCTGGATATCTACGCCCGTACCGAACACGCGCGCACTCGCTCGATCAAGGGCTACGTGCAATTGGCAAAAATGGTCTTGTACGTGTTCGGCGCGATCATCATCGTCGCCACGCTGATCGACCGTTCGCCGCTGTTGCTGCTGTCGGGTCTGGGTGCGATGTCGGCGGTAATTCTGTTGGTCTACAAGGACACCCTGCTGTCGTTCGTCGCCAGCGTGCAACTGACCAGCAACGACATGCTGCGGGTCGGCGACTGGATCGAGATGCCGCAAGTCGGCGCCGACGGTGACGTGGTCGACATCACCTTGCACACGGTCAAGGTGCAGAATTTCGACAAGACCATCGTCTCGATCCCGACCTGGCGGCTGATGTCCGAGTCGTTCAGAAACTGGCGCGGCATGCAGCAGTCCGGCGGCCGACGGATCAAGCGCAGCCTGTTCATCGACGCCAGCGGCGTGCGCTTCATCCGCGATGATGAAGAAGAAAAACTCTCCCAGGTGCACCTGCTGACCGATTACATGAGTCGCAAGAAAGCTGAACTCAAGGCCTGGAACGAGGCGCAAGGCAATGTCGCGGCGATGTCGGCCAACCGTCGGCGCATGACCAACATCGGCACCTTCCGCGCTTATGCATTGGCGTACCTGAAGAGCCACTCGGAGATTCAGCCGAACATGACCTGCATGGTCCGCCAGATGCAGACCACAGCGCAGGGCATTCCGCTGGAAATCTACTGCTTCACCACCACCACGGTGTGGGCCGATTACGAGCGGATTCAGGGCGATATCTTCGATTATCTGCTGGCGGTGCTGCCGGAGTTTGGGCTGAGCCTGTATCAGCAACCGAGTGGCGGGGATTTGCGTTCGGGGCTGTTGCCGGCGGTGCTCGGCTCAGCGCACATTCCCGAGCCACAAAAACACCTCCTGTAACCCAAAGCCCCAATGTAGGAGCTGCCGAAGGCTGCGATCTTTGATCTTGTTTTTTAGAATCAACGTCAAAAGATCGCAGCCTGCGGCAGCTCCTACATGGGTTATGCGGTGCGTCGGATACCGAGTCGGCTGATCCATACAGCGGCAAGGATGACACTCCCGCCAAGGAACAATCTTCCCAGTTCCTCGTGCTGGTTCCAGATCAATAGGTTCAGCAGCAGACCCACCGGTACATGCAGGTTGTTCATCACCGCCAGCGTGCCGCCGTTGACCATGCACGCACCCTTGTTCCACCAGTACAGCCCCAGCGCCGTCGAGACCAGACCGAGGAACACCAGCACGCCCCATTGCAGCGGTGCTTCCGGCAGGAAGTTCGCTTTGCCGAACATCAGGAACGCCGGCAACACCACCGCCAGCGCGCCGAGGTAGAAGAAGCCGAAGCGCCGGTAATGCGGCAGATCACTTGGATGTTTCGCCACCAGATGCTTGTACAACACCTGCCCGGCGGCGTAGGTGAAGTTGGCCAGTTGCAGCAGCAGGAAGCCCATGAAGAAGTCCGGACTGATGCTGTCGAAGCGAATCACCGCCGCGCCGCCCACCGCCACCAACGCCGCAATCAGCGCCCATGGGTTGAACCGGCGGTTGAGCGCATCTTCGATCAGCGTCACATGCAGCGGCGTGAGGATGGTGAACAGCAACACCTCCGGAACGGTCAGCACGCGGAAGCTCAGGTACAGGCAGACGTAGGTCACGCCGAACTGCAATGCACCGATCAGCAGCATGCCGCGCATGAACGCCGGTTCCACTGAACGCCAGCGCGTCAGCGGGATGAACACCAGTCCGGCCAGTACCACACGCACCAGCACTGCAAAGTAACTGTCGACATGACCGGCCAGGTATTCGCCGATCAGACTGAAGGAAAACGCCTGGATCAGCGTGACAAAAAGTAGATAGCCCATGCTCGCCTCGGTTTCGAATGGCGGCGACGATAGCGGGTTTTGCATTCTGCAACCAACACAAATCCCCTGTAGGAGCTGCCGCAGGCTGCGATCTTTTGATTCTAAAAAAACAAGATCAAAAGATCGCAGCCTGCGGCAGCTCCTACAGGGGGAATTGTTTGAGATAGGGGAATCACAGACAAAAAAAAGCCCGATCTCGCTAAAGCGTTCAATCGGGCTACAGCACTCAGGAGCAACAAGTGCAAAGGGAGGTTCGATGCGCGTAGAGCCTTGAAGGGGTTGCGCCAGGTCACTTAAACAATCGGCGATTATCTGGCGATTAACATATCAAGCGACCTGGGACAGTTTGGCGTTGGCCTGATTCAAGCCCTTCTCCTGGAAATCGCCACCCAGGTTCATCCCTTCAGCGTGGATGAAGGTCACGTCATGGATGCCGATGAAACCCATGACCTGACGCAGGTACGGTTCCTGATGATCGGCCGGGCCGCCGGCGTAGATCCCGCCGCGAGCGGTCAGCACATAGGCGCGCTTGCCGCTGAGCAGGCCTTGCGGACCGGTTTCGGTGTACTTGAAGGTCACACCGGCACGCAGCACATGGTCGAGCCAGGCCTTGAGGGTGCTCGGGATCGCGAAGTTGTACATCGGCGCGGCCATGACCAGCACGTCGGCGGCCAGCAATTCATCAGTCAATTGGTTGGAACGATCCAGCGATGATTGTTCGTTGGCGTTGCGTTGCTCGGCGGGCTTCATCCAGCCGCCCAACAGGTTGATGTCGAGGTGTGGCACCGGGTTCACGGCGAGGTCACGAACAGTGATCTGATCGGCAGGGTGCGCTGCTTTCCACTGACTGATGAAGGTCTGGGTCAGTTGACGGGATACCGAGTCTTGCTGGCGGGCGCTGCTTTCGATGATCAGAACGCGGGACATGTTGTGTAGCCTCCATCCGAGAATGTTGTAGGTCGATGGAGTGAAGGTTAAACAGAGTCGAATCGATGAAAAAGCGCAAATAATTGCTATAAAGCATCGATAAATTCGTTTATAAGCTGCACATACCTTTGTAGCAGTTAGCCTGCTCGCGATAGCGGTGTATCAGTCAATATCGATGCATCTGACACACCGCTATCGCGAGCAGGCTCACTCCTACAAGGGATCGATTGTTATTTCGGGGTGCAGGTCAGCTTGATGCGCAGCTTGATGATCTCGCGGGTGAACTTGGCCGTGGCGTTCTTATGCTTGCCGGCCGGTACATCGATCGAGCGAGTCCGCGGCGCTTCCGGGCCATTGCTGAACACGGCTTTGCACGTCGCGTCGACATCGCCGTAGTTGGACACCTCAATCGAGCCAATATCGTTGTCGGTGGCGTAGGTCTGATAGTCAATCTTGAGGCCGTTGAGATCCTTTTCCACAGCGATCGGATACGCAAACGCCGTCAGCGGCAGCAGCGCCAGCAACACACAACAGAATTTTTTCATTCGGCAGTCTCCATGAGGGACCGCCAGCTTAGGACAAGAGGAGCTATTGATGAAAGCGCCCCGCGTGACCCTTGATCAATGGCGAACATTGCAGGCCGTGGTCGACCATGGCGGCTTTGCGCAGGCCGCCGAGGCCCTGCACCGTTCGCAATCGTCGGTGAGCTACACCGTCGCCCGCATGCAGGATCAGCTCGGCGTGCCGTTGCTGCGTATCGACGGGCGTAAAGCGGTACTCACCGAAGCCGGCGGCGTGTTGCTGCGCCGCTCGCGACAACTGGTGAAACAGGCCAGCCAACTGGAAGACCTCGCCCACCACATGGAGCAAGGCTGGGAGGCCGAGGTGCGGCTGGTGGTCGACGCGGCCTATCCGAGTGCGCGCATCGTCCGCGCTTTGACCGCGTTCATGCCGCAGAGCCGTGGTTGCCGTGTGCGACTGCGTGAAGAAGTACTGTCCGGCGTTGAAGAAGTACTGCTCGAAGGTGTGGCCGATCTGGCCATCACCGGCCTGAGCATTCCCGGCTACCTCGGTGCTGAACTGAGCGATGTCGAGTTCGTCGCTGTCGCCCATCCCGATCACGCCTTGCATCGGCTCAATCGTGAACTGAGCTTTCAGGATCTGGAAACCCAGATGCAGGTAGTGATCCGCGACTCCGGCCGCCAGCAACCACGCGACGTCGGCTGGCTCGGCGCCGAACAGCGCTGGACCGTCGGCAGCCTCGCCACCGCCGCGACGTTTGTCAGCAGTGGCCTGGGTTTCGCCTGGCTGCCACGGCACATGATCGAACGCGAACTCAAAGAAGGTACGCTCAAGCTGCTACCGTTGGATCAGGGTGGCAGCCGCAACCCGAGCTTCTACCTGTATTCGAACAAGGACAAACCGCTGGGCCCGGCCACGCAAATCCTCATTGAATTGCTGCGTACCTTCGACACCTTGCCGCTGGACGCACCGTTCGCCGCCCCCGAACAAGCCTGACACGGAGTTCACCGATGGCGTATTTCGAGCATGAAGGTTGCAACCTGCACTACGAGGAATATGGCCACGGTACGCCGTTGCTGCTGGTTCACGGGCTCGGTTCGAGCACGCTGGATTGGGAAATGCAGATCCCGGCGCTGGTTGCGCATTACCGGGTGATCGTCCCTGACGTGCGCGGCCACGGCCGCTCCGACAAGCCCCGCGAGCGCTATAGCATCGCCGGCTTCAGCGCCGACATGGTTGCCCTGATCGAGCACTTGAAACTCGGCCCGGTGCACTACGTCGGGCTGTCGATGGGCGGCATGATCGGCTTCCAGTTCGGCGTCGATCAGCCACAACTGCTCAAGAGCCTGACCATCGTCAACAGCGCCCCCGAAGTCAAAATCCGCAGCCGCGACGACTACTGGCAATGGTTCAAGCGCTGGAGCCTGATGCGCGTGCTCAGCCTCGCCACGATCGGCAAAGCGCTGGGCAGCAAACTTTTTCCAAAACCGGAACAGGCCGATCTGCGGCAGAAAATGGCCGAACGCTGGGCAAAAAACGACAAACGTGCTTATCTCGCCAGCTTCGATGCGATTGTGGGCTGGGGGGTTCAGGAACGACTTTCCCGAGTGACCTGTCCAACTCTCATCGTCAGCGCCGACCGTGACTACACACCGGTGGCACTGAAAGAAACCTATGTAAAACTGCTGCCCGATGCGCGGCTGGTGGTGATCGCCGATTCACGCCACGCCACCCCGCTCGATCAACCCGAACGTTTCAATCAAACGCTGCTGGAGTTTCTCGCCGCAGCCGATATTCAATCTCAGGATCACTGACCCATGCTGAAAAAACTCGCCCTCGCCGCCGGTACCGTGCTGTTCGCTGCCAACCTGATGGCGGCCACGCCAGCCAAGGCGCCACACGTGCTGCTGGACACCACCAACGGCCAGATCGAAATCGAGCTGGATCCGGTCAAGGCACCGATCAGTACCAAAAACTTTCTGGATTACGTCAACAGCGGTTTCTACACCAATACGATTTTCCACCGTGTGATCCCGGGTTTCATGGCTCAGGGCGGCGGTTTCACCCAGCAAATGTCGCAGAAAGAAACCAAGGCACCGATCAAGAACGAAGCCAGCAATGGTCTGCACAACGTTCGCGGCACCTTGTCGATGGCGCGCACTTCCAACCCTGACTCGGCCACCAGCCAGTTCTTCATCAACGTGGCTGACAACGCATTCCTCGACCCGGGCCGTGACGCCGGTTACGCGGTGTTCGCCAAAGTAGTCAAGGGCATGGACGTCGTCGACATCATCGTCAACTCGCAAACCACCACCAAAAGCGGCATGCAAAACGTGCCTGTCGACCCTGTGATCATCAAGTCGGCCAAAGTCATCGACTAAGCTGCACAGGGCGTATCGAGCGGCGCTGGATTAATGCCACGCCGCTCACACCGATAAAAGGAGAGCCCGTACTCCGGGCGGTTATCTGATGCTCTATCGCCGTTTCGAACAACTGATCGACATATTCCGTGAAGCCCCGACGGCGTCTCCGCCGGACCGCGTTCTCCCTTTCTATACCTATTACCTGAAGCAGGTCTGGCCGAGTTTCGCCGCTCTGCTGGTGGTCGGTCTGTTTGCCGCACTGATCGAAGTGGCGCTGTTCAGTTACCTGAGCCGCATCATCGACCTGGCCCAAGGCACACCGAATCCGAATTTCTTCAGCGATCACGCCCTCGAACTGACGTGGATGCTGGTCGTTGCACTGGTATTGCGGCCAATTTTCTTCGGCCTGCACGATTTGCTGGTGCATCAGACATTGAGCCCGGGCATGACCAGCATGATCCGCTGGCAGAACCACAGTTACGTGCTCAAGCAGAGCCTGAACTTCTTCCAGAACGACTTCGCCGGACGCATCGCCCAACGCATCATGCAGACCGGCAACTCGCTGCGTGACTCGGCGGTGCAGGCGGTGGATGCGCTGTGGCATGTGGTGATCTACGCGATCAGCTCGCTGGTGCTGTTCGCCGAGGCCGACTGGCGCCTGATGATCCCGCTGCTGACGTGGATCGCCGCGTACATCGGCGCGTTGTATTACTTCGTGCCACGGGTGAAGGATCGCTCGGTGGAAGCCTCCGACGCGCGCTCGAAACTGATGGGCCGGATCGTCGACGGCTACACCAACATCGCCACGCTGAAGCTGTTCGCCCACACCAACTTCGAACAGCACTACGCGAAAGAAGCCATCGAAGAACAAACGGTCAAGGCGCAAATGGCCGGCCGTGTGGTCACGAGCATGGACGTGGCGATCACCGCCATGAACGGCTTGTTGATCGTCGGCACCACCGCGCTGGCGCTGTGGTTGTGGACGCAATCGTTGATCAGCGTCGGCGCCATCGCCCTGGCGACCGGTCTGGTGATCCGCATTGTCAACATGTCCGGCTGGATCATGTGGGTGGTCACCGGCATCTTCGAAAATATCGGCATGGTGCAGGACGGTCTGCGGACCATCTCGCAACCGGTCAGCGTCACCGATCATGAACAGGCCAAACCGCTGGATGTGGCCCGTGGCGAAGTGCGTTTCGAGCACGTGGATTTTCACTACGGCAAGAAGCAAGGCATCATCGGCGACCTCAACCTGAACATCAAACCGGGTGAAAAAATCGGTCTGATCGGGCCGTCCGGCGCCGGTAAATCGACGTTGGTCAACTTGCTGTTGCGCCTTTACGACGTCGAAGGCGGGCGGATTTTGATCGACGGGCAGAACATTGCCGAAGTCGGCCAGGAAAGCCTGCGTGCACGCATCGGCATGATCACCCAGGACACTTCGCTGCTGCACCGTTCGATCCGCGACAATTTGCTGTACGGCAAACCCGACGCAACGGATGCAGAGCTTTGGGACGCGGTGCACAAGGCCCGTGCCGATGAGTTCATTCCGTTGCTGTCGGACGCTGAAGGCCGTACCGGCTTCGATGCGCACGTGGGTGAACGCGGCGTGAAGTTGTCCGGCGGCCAGCGTCAGCGCATCGCCATTGCCCGAGTGCTGCTCAAGGACGCGCCGATCCTGATCATGGACGAAGCGACCTCGGCGCTGGACTCGGAGGTCGAAGCGGCGATTCAGGAAAGCCTGGAAACCCTGATGCAGGGCAAAACCGTGATCGCGATTGCCCACCGCCTCTCGACCATCGCGCGCATGGATCGGCTGGTGGTGCTGGAAAACGGCAAGATTGCCGAGAGCGGCACCCACGCAGAGCTGCTGGCGCATCGCGGTTTGTATGCAAGGTTGTGGGCGCACCAGACCGGAGGGTTTGTCGGGATCGATTGATTCCGACAATCACCACAACCCCCTGTAGGAGTGAGCCTGCTCGCGATAGCGGAGTATCAGCCAAGCTTAACGGAACTGACACACCGCTATCGCGAGCAGGCTCACTCCTACAGGTGTAATAAGCACCGTATAAAACCGCCACAGCCCGCCAACCACGGGCGCTGGCGGTTTTTTCATGGCCGCTGGAAATCGGCAAAATCCCTGCTGTACTCAGCCAAGGTTCCAGCAGGGAACCCGTCGTAAGTCCGCAAGGACGCGCAACTCGATGCAGTCTCGATAGTACGCCTATCAAGGACTCTCTCATGTCTCTGTTCAAACGTTCAGTTACTGAGTTGTTGGGTACGTTCTGGTTGGTTTTGGGCGGTTGTGGCAGTGCGGTTATCGCCGCGTCTTCACCTTTGGGAATCGGGGTACTGGGAGTAGCCCTGGCGTTTGGCTTGACGGTGCTGACCATGGCGTTCGCCATTGGCCACATCAGCGGTTGTCACCTGAACCCGGCAGTGTCGGTCGGGTTGGTGGTCGGCGGTCGGTTTCCGGCAAAAGAACTGCCCGCCTACATCATCGCCCAGGTGCTCGGCGCGATCCTCGCGGCAGCGCTGATCGCACACATCGCCAGCGGCAAGGAAGGCTTCGACATCGCCGCCGGCCTGGCGTCCAACGGTTATGGCGAACACTCACCCGGCAAGTACTCGATGGCCGCAGGGTTCGTCACGGAACTGGTGATGACCGCGATGTTTGTGATCATCATTCTGGGCGCCACCGATAAACGCGCTCCAGCGGGGCTGGCACCGATTGCCATCGGCCTGGCCCTGACGCTCATTCACCTGATCTCGATTCCAGTGACCAACACCTCGGTCAATCCGGCGCGCAGCACTGGCCCGGCGCTGATGGTCGGCGGCTGGGCGATCGCGCAATTGTGGATGTTCTGGGTCGCGCCGCTGATTGGCGCGGTGATTGGCGGCGGGATCTACCGCTGGCTGGGCAAAGAAGAAACCTGAGGACACGGAAATCCCTTTGTAGGAGTGAGCCTGCTCGCGATAGCGGTCTGCCTGACAGTGATGAGGTAACTGACAGACCGCTATCGCGAGCAGGCTCACTCCTACTGGGATCTACGTCTGACGGTAGGGCAAGGCTGTGCGCGCCTCTTCGGCATAGGCCAGGATGCCAGCGCGTTCCTGGTGCAGGAAGTCTTTGACCGCCGCTTTCAATCCCGGATGACGCAGGTAGTGCCACGAATGGGTGATCACCGGTTCAAAGCCGCGAATCAACTTGTGCTCTCCCTGAGCGCCGGCATCGAAGCGCTGAAAACCGTTGGCGATCGCGTAGTCCATGCCTTGATAAAAACAGGTCTCGAAGTGCAGTCGATCGAACTCGGCAAGGCAACCCCAATAGCGTCCGTAAAAACTGTCACCACCGACCAGACTGAACGCCATCGCCACTGGCCGTGAGCCCTGTTTGGCCAGCACCACACGGATCGCCTCGGGCATGCGCTCGGCCAGCAAACTGAAAAATTCCCGGGTCAGGTACGGCGTTTGTCGCCGCACCGCATAGGTGTTGGCGTAGCAGGCATAAACGAAATCCCATTGCGCCTCATCCAGTTCGCGCCCCTCCAGCCATTCGAACTCGAAGCCCTGCCCCGCCACTTGCTCGCGCTCCTTGCGCATCTGCTTGCGCTTGCGCGAACTGAGCACGTCGAGAAAATCCTGGAAGTCGCGATAACCGCGGTTTTGCCAGTGGTACTGACAGCCAATGCGCTGCAGCCAGCCCGGCTGTTCGGACATTGCCGCATCGGTAAACGGGTCGGTGAAATTGATGTGCGCGCTGGAGAGCCCTTCGATTTCGAGATAACCCGGCAGACTCTTGAGCAACTCGAAACCGTCCTCGACGTTTGCGGCCAACAGCCGCGGCCCGCTGACCGGACTGAAGGGCACCGCCGTCAACAGCTTGGGGTAGTAATCGATTCCGGCACGGGCGCAAGCATCGGCCCAGCCATGATCGAAGACGTACTCGCCATAGGAATGCCACTTGCGATAACTGGGCAACGCCGCGATCAGTCGCCCCTCTTCGATGTGCAGCAAATGCTCGGGTTGCCACCCAGTGTGAGGGCCCACGCTGCCGCTGTCTTCCAGTGCACTGAGAAAGGCATGACGCAGAAACGGCTGAGAGTCGGGCACCAGCGCGTCCCACATCGCCGGAGCGATTTCTGACAGATTTTGCAGGCATTGCAACGGCATCAACGAGCTCTCCACAACTGGGTTTCAGCGCCGGGCGAGTATCGCCGATTGCGCTGCATTGCACACCCGCAATCGGCCGACAGCGCTCTAGATCAATAGTTCACGGCAAACGTGCATCGTCATCAACCTGCCATCACTGTGCCACTGCTCTGTCATAAACCATCGCGATACTGGCGCCTGTTTTTAGAGCGCCGGGTTCTACCCGGACACTGTTTTCCGACCTTTAACCGTCGGTTGTGCCCAGGATGGTTCAGCCATCCCCTCTCATCTTCGGAGATTGCTATGCGTCTTGCTTCCACGAAAACTGCGGCGGCCCTGTGCGGTGGCCTGTTGCTGGCCATGAGTGTTCCGGCCAGTGCTGCAGTCGACGCCAAACTGCTCGACATGCTCAAAGCTAACGGTTCGATTTCCCAGGCGCAGTACATTGAACTGCAAACTGAACTGGCCAAGGATCAGAAGGCTCAGCAAATCGCGCAGCAGGCGCAGCAAGAGACCAACGAACAAGTCGCGGCTGTCGCGAAGAAGACCACCGAACAAAGCGCCTTCGACCAGAAACTGGCCTGGGCCGCCAAGACCCAGTTCAAGGGTGACGTGCGTTTCCGTCAGGAAACCATCAAGATCGACGGCGAACCGAACAATGGCGGCCGCGACAAGGACCGTCAGCGTATCCGTGCCCGCCTCGGCGCCTACACCGAGATCAACCCGCAAGTCGACACCGGTATCCGTATCGCCACCGGCGGCGGCGACGATGCCCGCTCGACCAACCAGGACCAGGACAACTACTTCGACAAGAAGCAGATCTGGCTCGACCTCGGCTACATCGATTACCACCCTGATCAGATCAAGAACCTGCACATCATCGGCGGCAAGATGCTGCAACCGTGGGTGAGCATGGGCGACGTGATCTGGGATAGCGACATCAACCCGGAAGGTCTGGCCGTTACCTACAAATACCCACTGGGCAGCAGCGCCGAACTGTTCGGCAGCCTGGGTAACTACAACCTCAAGGACAACGTCGACGGCGATGGCGTGCAATTCCGTCACGACCTGCGCCTGACGTCCGGCCAGTTGGGTAGCCGCTTCAACATCACCGACAATCTGAAAGTGACCCTGGGCGGCAGCATCTACGCTTACCAGAACGATGATGACAGCCGCTGCACCGGCACTTCCACGCCGTGCGCCCTGGCGGTCAACGGTAACTCGGCGAACAACGAATTCCGTCTGTATGAAGGGTTCAGCCAGGTCGACATCGGTGGTCTGCCGATGCCACTGTCGTTCTACGGCCAGTACGTGAAGAACAACGATGCCGTAACCGATCAGGACACCGCCTGGCTGGTCGGCGCCAAGTCGAAAGTCTTCGGCCTGAACCTCGATTACAACTATCGTGACGTGCAGCGCAACGCTGTGGTCGGCGCCTTCACCGACTCCGACTTCGCCAACGGCACCACCGGTTCGCGCGGTCACAAGTTCAAGGTCGGTTATGACATCGACAAGAACTTCGCCATCGGCGCGACCTACTTCCTGACCAAGGCCGACTTCGCCAGCCGTACCCAGCGTGACGCAGACGCCAACACCCTGCAGCTGGATGCGGAAGCCAAGTTCTAATAAAGCAGCTGCAAGCTTCGAGCCTCAAGCTGCAAGTCAGCGCATGACTTGCAGCTTGAAGCTTGGCGCTTGAAGCTGATCTTCTTAGTCTGGCGCGGGTGGGGCGATCCCCATCATCCGTTCGTTTCGCTCGCGCTGGGCTATTTTCTGCAAGACGCAAAAAACCCCTGTAGGAGCTGCCGAAGGCTGCGATCTTTTGATCCTGGGTTCTATGAACAAGAACAAGATCAAAAGATCGCAGCCTTCGGCAGCTCCTACAGGGGGTTGTCTTTGCGGCGCTGTTCCGCCAGACGTTCGGCCAGCGCATCAACATCTTCTACGGGCTCTTCCGGCATTGCCTTCAAGGTGGCTTGCATCAAACGCATCTGACGGATGAACCGCCGACAGTTTGGGCAAAACATCAGGTGATGACGCACCATCAGCTTTTCACGAAAGCTCAATTGGCCATCGAGATAATCGCTGGAGCGCGCCACTTGTTCCTTACAGGTCAGCATTCCCCGGTCTCCTCAAAATGCTCCACGGTTGCGAAGACTTTCAGCCGCGCACGATGCAGCAGCACACGGACATTGGAGAGCGAGATCTCCAGAAGATTACAGATTTCTTCCAGCTCAAGGCCCTGACGTTCGCGCAGCAGTAAAACGCTGCTTTGCAGTTCCGACAGACTGAGCAACGTGTGCTCCAGGCACTCGCGCAATTCGCTTTCGGTCAGCAGTGCTTCCGGGGTGTCCTGATGCCAGGCGAAAGGCGCCACCAGCCAGTGGCCATCGCCGGGAGAAAAGCGGTCGTCATCGATCGTGCCATGGGGCGATGGCAAATCATCCATCAACACTTCGCGGCGATTCTGTTTGTAACGACTTTTAGCGGAGTTGGCGGTGATGGTCAGCAGCCAGGTCTTGAGACTCGAGCGACCTTCGAAGCTGGCGATGTGTCGCACCACCGACAGCCAGGCGTCCTGCACCACTTCCTCGACATGACGCTGGCCAACAATCGCGTAGGCGACGGCGCGCATGGCGCTCTGATACGTCGTGACCAGTTCCTTGAAAGCCTTTTGCTCACCGGCCAGCAGGCGTGCAAGCAGTTGGGTATCGTCAGCCGCCATCCAAAATCCCCTTTTCCCGATTCCGAAAATAATAGCGGCAGGTTTTCACCTGCCGCCAATTCCGAAAAATTACAACGTTTGAGCCGATTCGGATGTAGGAAAAGTCAACGCAGTTAAGCGGAAATTAAACCAATTTCAACGCTTGCGCAGAATCACGCTACCGATCGAGTAGCCCGCACCGAACGAACTCAGTACCGCCAGCGAACCACTGGCCAGATCATCCTGATACTTGTGGAAAGCAATTACCGAGCCTGCGGAGCTGGTGTTGGCGTAGGTGTCGAGGATCACCGGTGCTTCTTCTTCGGTAGCCTCGCGGCCCAGCAGTTTGCGCACGATCAGGTGGTTCATGCTCAGGTTGGCCTGGTGCAGCCAGAAGCGCTTGACGTCGCCGACGTTGAGCTTGTTCTCCTCCAGATGCGCACCGATCAGTTCGGCCACCATCGGGCAGACATCCTTGAACACCTTGCGGCCTTCCTGCACGAACAGTTTGTCGCGGGCACCAACGCCCTCTTCCGCCGCGCGGTTGAGGAAACCGAAGTTGTTGCGGATGTTGTTGGAAAACTTGGTCAGCAGTTTGGTGCTGACCACGTCGAACTGGTGCTTGGAGGTAGCGGTGTCTGCACGCTCGATAATCACCGCAGTCGCGGCGTCGCCGAAGATGAAGTGGCTGTCGCGGTCACGGAAGTTCAGGTGACCGGTGCAGACTTCCGGGTTGACCATCAGGATCGCCCGGGCCTGGCCCAGTTGCACCGTGTTGGCGGCTTGCTGGATACCGAAGGTGGCCGACGAGCAGGCCACGTTCATGTCGAAACCGAAGCCTTGAATGCCCAGCGCTTCCTGGACTTCGATGGCGATGGCCGGATAGGCGCGTTGCAGGTTGGAGCAGGCGACGATCACGCCATCGATGTCAGCGGCGGTTTTGCCGGCGCGCTGCAAGGCTTGTTCGGCAGCGCCGATGGCCATCTGGCAGAGTACCGACCATTCGTCGTTGGAGCGCTCCGGCAGACGCGGGGCCATGCGCTGCGGATCAAGAATGCCGTCCTTGTCCATGACAAAGCGGCTCTTGATGCCTGAGGCTTTTTCGATGAAGGCGGCGCTGGATTCAGTCAGGGCCTGGATTTCGCCGCTGGCGATGGCGTCGGCGTTGTCCGCGTTGAACTGCGCGACGTAGGTATTGAAAGACTGCACCAGCTCTTCGTTGGAGATGCTGTTGGCCGGGGTGTACAGGCCGGTGCCGCTGATGACGACGTTATGCATGGTCGTTTCTCTAATCTGTTCAGGCAGAAAGTGCTGGAACCGTCGTACCAACACACAAAGGGTCTATTCCCATCAGGGGGACGCAAACCTGGCATCGCTTTATTCCGCTCCGTGACCGCGCCAAAGGCTCTGGGTCGCGAAACCGGCGTTTATGGTCGCGAAGTTTGCCATAAAGCCGAGGTTTTGGCCCCTTTCTCAAGCACCACCCCATTTCCCTGTAGGAGTGAGCCTATGTGGCGAGGGGATTTATCCCCGATCGGCTGCGAAGCAGTCGCCAAACAATCACACTCATTTCAACTGAAGGACTGAAATGATCGATTTTGGGGCGGCTTCGCCACCCATCGGGGATAAATCCCCTCGCCACAAAAGCCGCCCCCACAAGAGGAGTTGCGTACCCTCAAGATCACGGTTCGACCTGGGTCCATTGCTTATTCAGGCGTTTGTCGGAGATCGGCACTTTCGTCCCCAATTGCTGGGCGAATAGCGACACCCGGTATTCCTCCAGCCACCAGCGGTACAACTCAAGCTGCGGATCACGTTTGCCTTCCTGCGCATGCTTGGCCGCGCGAGTCTGGTATTGCGCCCAGAGCCCGGCGAGTTCGCCGCTCCAGACACGATCCTTCTGCAACTGTGCACCGAGCTTTTCGAAACGCTGCTCGACTGCTTTCAGATAACGTGGCAGCTCTTTAAGCCACTGCATCGGGGTTTCCCGGACAAACCCCGGATAAACCAGATTGTTGATCTGCTGCTTGATGTCGTTCAACGCAACGGCTTGCGCCAGATCGATCTTGCCCTTGAAGCGCTTTTGCAGACCATGCCAGAGCTTGAGGATTTCCAGCGTCAGGCGTGCCACGCGCTCGGCATGCTCGGTCCAGTTGCCGCGTTTGCGTTCAGCCAGTGCCGCCAAACCGGCGCCATCTCGCGGCAACGGGTCTTCACCTTCAAGAATGCAGCTGTCGAGACTGGCCAGCAGAATGTCTTCGACCAGCGCATCAACACGACCCAACTCGCGGTAGAGCAAGCCCAGTTCGGTCTGCCCCGGCAACTTGCCACGCAGGAACTTGGCCGGCTCGGCGAGTTGCTGCATCAACAGACGCTGCAACGCCCGACGATGCTGGAACTCGGCTTCGGCCGGGGTCGAGAACCGCCCTTCCTTGACCGTGCCGCCCTCTTCGACCAGCGCCGGATAGACCGTCATCGACAGCCCGGCGATCTTCTGCTGAGTCTTTTCTGCCACTGGCGCAAAGACTTTGGCTTCCACCGGTTGCTGACTTTTCGCGCTCTGCGGCACCGCCAATGCCGCCTGACTGGCTTCGGCAAAACGCGCAGTCAGCTCGGCCAGATCACGCCCTTCGCCAAGGAACTTGCCTTGGCCGTCGACGATTTCCAGGTTCATCCGCAGATGCCCTTCGACGCCTTGCTCGGCTTCCGCCCAGGCCTCATCGCTGACCCGCGCACCGGTCATGCGCAGCAATTCACGGCCCAACGCCTGCGGCAACGAACCGTCGGCAAACGTCATGCGTTGCAACGCGGCTTTGATGAAGTCCGGCACCGGCACGAAGTTCTTGCGCAGCGCCTTCGGCAAGTTACGCACCAGAGCGATGCACTTGGCCTCGATCATCCCCGGCACCAGCCACTCCAGACGCTCCGGCGGCAGCATCGGCAGCAGCGGCGCCGGCACGCGCAGGGTCACGCCGTCACGCGGGTGATTGGGTTCGAAATGATAGGTCAGCGCCAGTTCCAGATCACCGATATGCAAGGTGTCCGGGTAATCCCGCGCCGTGACTTCACTGGCCTCGCGGGCCAGCACGTCTTCTTCGCGCATGATCAGCAATTGCGGATCTTTCTGGCTGTTGATGCGATACCAGCTGTCGAACGTCGCCGTCTGGTGAATCTCCGCCGGCAACCGCGCATCGTAGAAGGCGTAGAGGGTTTCTTCGTCGGCGAGAATGTCGCGACGACGGGCCTTGGCCTCAAGTTCGTCGAGCTGTTCCAGCAGTCGCTGGTTGGCGCTCAGGCACTTGGCTTTCGACTGAATCTCGCCACGCACCAGACCTTCGCGGATGAACAGTTCACGCGACACCACCGGATCGACCGGGCCGTAATGCACCGGTCGACGGCCGACCACGATCAGCCCGAACAGAGTGATCTGTTCAAACGCCACGACCTGGCCGCGCTTCTTCTCCCAGTGCGGTTCGAAGTGGTTTTTCTTGATCAGATGACCGGCCAGCGGCTCGATCCAGTCGGCGTCGATCTTGGCGACCATACGCGCGTACAGCTTGGTGGTTTCCACCAGTTCGGCGGTCATCAGCCATTGCGGGCGTTTCTTGCCGATGCCTGACGACGGATGAATCCAGAAGCGCCGCTGACGTGCGCCAAGGTAATCGCCGTCCTCGGTTTTCTGGCCGATCTGGCTGAGCAGGCCGACCAGCACTGCTTTGTGCAATTTCGGGTAATCGGCCGGCTCTTTATTCAGACTCAACTGCATGTCGCGGCAGATCAGGCTCAACTGGCGATGGGAATCACGCCACTCGCGCAGACGCAGATAATTGAGGAAATTCTTGCGGCACCAGTTACGCAGCGGGCTCGCGGTCAGGGCTTGGCGCTGCTCTTCAAAACCGCGCCAAAGATTGACCAGCCCGGCGAAGTCGGAATCAGTGTCCTTCCATTGCGCGTGGGCCTGGTCGGCGGCTTGCTGGCGCTCCGGCGGACGTTCACGCGGATCCTGAATCGACATGGCGCTGGCGACAATCAGCACTTCTTGCAGGCTGCCGAGCTTCGCCGCTTCGAGCAACATGCGGCCCATGCGCGGATCCACCGGCAAGCGCGCCAATTGGCGGCCCAGTGGCGTCAGTTGACTGTTGCGATCCACCGCCGAGAGTTCTTGCAGCAGGTTGAAACCGTCACTGATCGCCTTGCCATCCGGCGGCTCGATAAACGGGAACGCGGTGATTTCGCCGAGACGCAGATGAAGCATCTGCAAAATAACCGCGGCGAGGTTGGTGCGCAGAATCTCCGGATCGGTAAATTCCGGACGGCCGAGGAAATCTTCTTCGCTGTACAAGCGAATGCAGATGCCCGGCTCGACCCGACCACAACGGCCCTTACGCTGGTTGGCACTGGCCTGGGAAATCGCCTCGATCGGCAAGCGCTGGACTTTCGCACGGTAGCTGTAACGGCTGATACGCGCGGTGCCGCTGTCGATCACGTAGCGGATGCCCGGCACGGTCAGCGAGGTCTCGGCAACGTTGGTCGCCAACACCACTCGACGGCCCGGGTGCGACTGGAAAATACGTTGTTGTTCGGCCGGCGACAGGCGTGCGTACAGCGGCAGAATTTCAGTGTGTTTGAGCTGGGCTTTACGCAGCATGTCCGCCGCATCGCGAATCTCGCGCTCGCCGGGCAGGAACACCAGCACATCGCCGGGACTGCGGCGTTCGCTGCGCTCATAAGCGGCGATTTCATCGAGGGTGGCGAGGATCGCCTGATCCACGGTCAGGTCGTCTTCGACGCGGTTGCCCTCTTCGTCCTGCTCAAGCGTCAGCGGGCGATACCAGGTGTCCACCGGGAAAGTGCGGCCGGACACCTCGACAATCGGCGCGTCATCGAAATGTTTGGAGAAACGCTCCAGATCGATGGTCGCCGAGGTGATGATGACTTTCAGGTCCGGACGGCGCGGCAGCAGGGTTTTCAGGTAACCGAGCAGGAAGTCGATGTTGAGACTGCGTTCGTGCGCCTCGTCGACGATGATCGTGTCGTAGCGTTCCAGATACCGGTCGTTCTGGGTTTCCGCGAGCAGAATGCCGTCGGTCATCAGTTTGATCAGCGTATTGGAATCGCTCTGATCTTCGAAACGTACCTGATAGCCGACCAACGCCCCGAGCGGCGTGGCAAGTTCTTCGGCGACCCGGCTAGCGACGCTGCGTGCAGCGATTCGGCGTGGCTGGGTGTGACCGATCAGACCATGTTGACCGCGACCGATTTCCAGACAGATCTTCGGCAACTGCGTGGTTTTACCCGAACCGGTTTCACCGGCAATGATCAGGACCTGGTGCTTTTCCAGCGCAGCCTTGATTTCGTCACGCTTGGCGGCGATCGGCAGGCTGTCGTCGTAACGAATCACCGGCAGGCTGGCGCGGCGCGCCAACACTTGATCGCAGGACGCCTGCATGCGCGTCACCCACTGGGCCAGCTTGGCTTCGTCGGGTTTCTTGCGCAGCTCAAGCAACTGCCGCCGCAGCCGGTGGCGGTCGGCAAGCATGGCGTGATCGAGGTTTTTCAGCAGTTTGTCGATGGAGGGCGATTCGTCGGTCATCGGGTACGCAATTCGGTCGTCTATTTGTGCAGGGGGCGGATTGTCGCAGATTTGCGGCACTGAACACGACTGCGAGGTGCTCTTGTGGCGAGGGGATTTATCCCCGATCGGCTGCGCAGCAGTCGCCGACTGGCTATCAAAGTCGATCTGGGGCGTCTGAGTTGAATGGTTTTGGGGGGCTTCGCACCCCATCGGGGATAAATCCCCTCGCCACAATGTGTTCAGGGGGAGTTATTCGTTATCCAGGCCTTTACGCCGATAGGGGAAGACGTCGATGACTTTCCCCGCCCGAATCGCCTCCTGTAAACCCTTCCAGTAATCGGCGTTGTACAACTCGCCATGCAACTGATCGAACAACTTGCGTTGCGCCGAATCGGCGAACAGGAACGGCGGAAACTCCTCGGGAAATACATCCAGCGGCCCGATCGAGTACCACGGCTCGGAGGCCATTTCGTCCTCCGGCGTACGCGGTGCCGGGATATGGCGAAAGTTCGCCTCGGTCAGAAAACAGATTTCGTCGTAGTCATAGAACACCACCCGCCCGTGCCGCGTGACACCGAAGTTCTTCAGCAGCATGTCGCCGGGAAAGATGTTCGCCGCCGCCAGTTGCTTGATCGCCAAACCGTAGTCTTCCAGCGCCTCACGCACTTGCGCTTCGTTGGCGTTTTCCAGATACAGGTTGAGCGGCGTCATCCGCCGCTCGGTCCAGCAGTGGCGGATCAGCACGGTGTCGCCCTCGACCGAGACCGTCGACGGTGCGACTTCGAGCAATTCTTCAAGGCACGCCGGATCGAACTTGCTCAGCGGAAAACGGAAATCAGCAAACTCCTGGGTATCGGCCATGCGCCCTACCCGGTCGACACTTTTCACCAGTCGGTACTTCTCGATCACCGTGGCGCGGTCGACGTTTTTCGACGGCGAAAAACGGTCTTTGATGATTTTGAACACGGTGTTGAAGCCCGGCAGTGTGAACACACTCATGACCATCCCGCGCACGCCCGGGGCCATGATGAACTGGTCGTCGGTGTTGGCCAGATGATTAATCAGCGCCCGATAGAACTCGGATTTACCGTGTTTGTAGAAGCCGATCGAGGTGTACAACTCGGCAATGTGCTTGCCCGGCAGAATGCGCCGCAGGAAGCCAATGAACTCCGCCGGCACCGGCACATCGACCATGAAGTACGAACGGGTGAAGGAGAAGATGATCGACACGTCGGCTTCGTCGGTGATCAACGCATCGATCTGAATTCCGCGGCCCTCGCGGTGCAACAGCGGAATCACCAGCGGCCATTGCTCGTCGCGGGTGTAAATGCGCCCGACCAGATACGCGCCCTTGTTGCGGTACAGCACCGACGAAAACAGCTCGACGCTCAGCTCCGGATCCTTGCACACCCAGTCCGGCAGGTTCTCGCGCAATTGCGCTTCGAGGCGGCGCAGATCGCCCGGCAGATCGGCGTAATCCTCGCTGAAACGGTAGTCGGCGAAAATGCTCGCGAGCATCCCCGACAACTGGCCTTGCGGTTTGTAGGTACGGGTTTGCGCGGCGCGGGCACGACGCAGACTCGGACGCGTGGTGTGGATGAACATGCAGCCGTCGCTGATCAGGTCATGACTGAACAGCCCACAGAAAATCGAGTTGTACCAGGTCTCGGACAGTTCATCGTCGAAGCGCAGGTCGATGACGCTGATGTAAGCGCTTTTCACCAGCGGCCAGCAGCTGACATTCATCAGAGACTCATCGTCGAAATGCTCGCGTAGCCGAGCGATGGTCTCACCGACTTTCTCTTCGTAGAGGTTGATCCTGGCCGCCGACGCGGTCTGTGTCTCCTGCCAGCGCGCGTGTTCGAAGCGTTCACGCGCGCCATCGGTGATCCGGCGGAAATGCTCGCGGTAATCGTCAAAGCCATCGAGGATCATGCGGGCGATGTCGGTGGCTGGCCATTGCTGCGGCATAGATGAGACCTCTGCGTGCATGTGGAAATCTGTGCCTGAGCTTAGCCACGGAACCGTGCGCAGGTGAAGTGCAATTTCTGCCAAATCCGCGGCAGACCTGTACAGCGACACAGTTTTTATCAAAGTTTTTTTAATCGACCGTTCGGTCAATAAACAGCCTTTCAGACGCTTTCTGCCACCAGCCACCAGCCCACGGATTCTCTGGCTTTCGGATCCAATCCGGCATTGAACTCTCTAGCTCGCGCCTTGGCGGCAGGTGCGATGCCATATCTGGAGCGTGTCCGGATTGGTCTTACCAAAATGATGGCACTTTGATATACATCCCGCCATCACCCGCCTGACAACAAGATCCTCGGTCCACGAGGACGACCTCTCCCTCAAAGATCAAGGAGCACATTGATGTCTATCCGGAATCTGCGCATAGGTTTGCGCGCCAGTTTGAGTTTTGCCGTGTTAGCCGGCCTGCTGGTCGTGGTTGGCCTGTTTGGCCTGGGACAAATGAAGACCTTGCGCGAAAGCGCCTCGGTGATTGAAGAATCGTGGATGCCGAGCATCGAAAGCATTCATGACGCGGCGGCGAACATCGCCAGCATCCGCCTCGAATCCCTGCGGCTGATCGCCAATCCCCAGGCGGCGATTCGTGAAAAAAGCAAAGGTATTATCAAGGCGCAACGCGAAGAATTGCTCAAGCGCCTCAGTGATCACAAAACCCTGATTGCCAGTGATCAGGAGGACGCCCTGCTCAATGGCTTGAGTGCAGCCGTCGGCAAATACCTGAGCATCCTCGACCAGATCATCAAGCAGACCGACGCCGGCCAGACCGAGCAGGCGCTCGCTCTCCTGAACACTGAACTGGCGCCACAGGGCACGGTGCTCGATGTCACACTGGAGCAGATGATCACCCTCAATCAGCAAGGTGCCGACATCGCCGCCGACGCTGCGGCGGCCATGTACGAGCGCGCACTGTGGATTGTCGGCAGCATCATTGTCATCGCACTGCTGGCGACGCTGCTGCTGGCCTGGCAACTGACCCGCAGCATCACCACGCCGATCAATCAGGCCCTGAACGTGGCACGCAAAATTGCCGCCGGCGACCTCAGCGGCCAGATTGTCAGCGAAGGCAAGGATGAAGCGGCGCAGTTGCTCGACGCCCTGGCCGAGATGCAGATGAACTTGCGTTCGACCATTCGCGGCATCAGCGAGTCGGCGCAACAACTGGCCTCCGCTGCCGAGGAAATGAGCTCGGTGATGGAGCAAAGCACCCGGGGCCTGCAACAGCAGAACGATCAGATTGAACAGGCCGCCACTGCCGTTACGGAAATGAGCACGGCGGTGGATGAGGTCGCAGCCAACGCAGTGTCCAGTGCCGAAGCTTCCGAAGCCTCCAACGAAGACAGCAAGCACGGCCATGTACAGGTCAGCGAGACCATCAGTTCCATTCAGGAACTGGTCGGCGCGGTGCTCGGTGCCTCGGAGCAAGCCGAGGGCCTCGCCACTCAGGCTCAGGACATCAGCAAAGTACTCGAGGTGATCCGCGGCATCGCCGGGCAGACCAATCTGCTGGCGCTCAACGCAGCGATCGAAGCGGCGCGGGCCGGTGAAGCCGGGCGCGGGTTTGCGGTGGTCGCCGATGAAGTGCGCTCGCTGGCGCAACGCACGCAAAACTCCACCGAAGAAATCGAGCTGATGATCACCAGCATTCAGCACGGCACCGGCGCGACGGTCAGCGCGCTGCAAAGCAGTGCCGAGCAGGCCGGGCAGACATTGCGTCGCGCAAACAGCGCCGGGCAGGCGCTGGAGAAAATCACCGCGTCGATTTCGCAGATCAACCAGCGCAATCTGGTCATCGCCAGCGCTGCCGAGCAACAGGCGCTGGTGGCGCGCGAGGTCGATGAGAATCTGGTGAACATCCGTGATCTCTCGACGCAAACCGCCGCTGGCGCCACGCAGACGTCCGCCGCGAGCCAGGAACTGTCGCGTCTGGCAGTCGACCTGAACGGTTTGGTCACGCGGTTTGTGATTTAAGCGGAAAGTTAAATGCCTGATTAGCGGTTGCCATCGTCAGGGCGCTCGGCAACACTCTCGTCCCGATCTTGGAAGGAGACTCGTCGTGAGCCCAGTCGATATTTTCCGTATGTTGTCGCTGGCGGCCATCTGGGGCGCGAGTTTTCTGTTCATGCGCATTATTGCGCCGGTGATCGGCACGATTCCGACGGCGTTTTTCCGCGTGTCGATCGCTGCCGTCGGCCTGCTGGTGATCCTCGGACTGATGCGCATCAGCTGGGATTTCAAAGGCAAACTGAAAACCGTGATGTTGCTCGGGGTGATCAACTCGGGGATTCCGGCGACGCTGTATTCGGTGGCTGCCCAAGTGCTGCCGGCGGGTTACTCGGCGATCTTCAACGCCACCACGCCGTTGATGGGCGTGTTGATCGGCGGCTTGTTCTTCAGTGAAAAACTCACCGTCGCGAAATTGACCGGCGTGTTCCTCGGCCTGTTCGGAGTCGGCGTACTCACGCGCGCAGGCCCGGTGGCTTTCGATCTGGAGTTGCTGATGGGCGCCCTCGCCTGCCTGCTCGCCACCACATGCTATGGCTTCGCCGGCTTCCTCACCCGGCGCTGGCTGGATCAAAGTGGTGGGCTCGACAGCCGACTCTCGGCGGTCGGCAGCATGCTCGGTGCTTCGCTGTTTCTCCTGCCGTTGTTCATCTACAGCGTGATCACTGCGCCACCAGCAAGCTGGGGCGGCTGGAATGTCTGGCTGTCGTTGCTGGGCCTGGGGTTGGGCTGCACCGCGTTTGCCTACATCATTTACTTCCGCCTGCTCAGCTCCATCGGCCCGGTGAAGTCGATGACCGTGACCTTCATGATCCCGGCGTTCGGCGTATTGTGGGGGGCGTTGTTGCTGGATGAGCCGCTGTCGATGGCGCATCTGTATGGCGGCGTGTTGATTGCGCTGGCGCTGTGGCTGGTGTTGAAACCGGCGGTGGTCAAACCCACACAGGTAGTAAAACTGTAGGAGCTGCCGCAGGCTGCGATCTTTTGACTTGTAATTTTCAAGATCAAAAGATCGCAACCTGCGGCAACTCCTACAGGAGTCGCGTTATTTCGACTTACGGAAAACGAACGCCAGACCAACGATGATCAACAGCATCCCGAGCACGCTCAACGCGGCCAGGCGATTGCCGAAAATCAGGTAGTCCATCACCGCCGTCACCGCCGGCACCAGATAGAACAGACTGGTCACATTCACCAGATTGCCCCGTGCGATCAGGCGATACAGCAACAGCGTCGCGAGCACCGACACCACCAGCCCCATCCACAACACCGGCACGATGAAGCCGGCGCTGTGTTCGAAGTGAAACGGCTGGAACGGCACGAAAATCCCGCAGAGCAACAGACCCGCCAGATACTGCACCGGCAACGTTCCGAGGGGATTGTCGGTAATGCGTTTCTGCATGATCGACCCCAGCGTCATGCTCGCCAGTGCCAGCAAGCCAAACAACATCCCCGCCCAGGACATCCCGGCCAGACCGATGCCCTGGTAGACCACCATGATCAGCCCGGCCAATCCCAACGCCAGACCAAACATACGGCTCGCCGAACGCTGCCGCTCCATCAATACCACCGTGAGAATCGGCTGCACGCCCATGATGGTCGCCATCACCCCCGGCGTGACTTTGGTGTTCAGCGCCAGCAGATAAAAAATCTGATAAGCGCCCAACAACACCACACCCGTGGCGATCGCAAACAGCATCGGTCTACCGCCCTTGGGCAGCTTCAGCTTGAGCAGCGGCGCCAGCAGCACCAGCCCGCAGAGGGCAATGACAAAACGGATCAGCAGAAAGGCAAAGGGCGACGCGTGCGCCAAGCCCCATTTGGAGAAGATCGCCCCGCTGCTCCACAGCAGAACGAACAGGCTCGTGGACGCCGCCGCGAGCGCGGTTTTTTTCGAAAGGACAAACATGAATACCACCTGTAGTCAGGCACAAAGCCAATTCAGCCGAAGCTGAAATTCAGTAGGTTTTTTTCAGGCGGGCACTGGGTTCAGCAGAAACTGCCGATCAGCCCGAAACGCCAACGCCCGGCGGTGATACGACTGCGCACACCGGCGTGCTACTGACAGGTGGGGGGTAGTGACTGATCTGCTTTGGCTGCTGATTCCCGCACGGCACGACGCCAGCGCTGACCGCTGAATCGACTACCGCGTTGATGAGGAATGCAGGCATTTGGGCAGATCTTCTTGAAGGATTGGAAGGTGAGTCGTGCGACTCACGAGCGCCGACTATAACCAGCGTGGGACATGGATTGCAATGATTTGGGCAAAGGGCCGGTAACGACGAATGGATGACGGCTGAATAGGCTGTGGAGCAACCGCAACACCTGTCGATGGGGAGACATGGAATGCTCGAAATCATATGCCAAGAGAACGGACGTATTTGCGGTATCAGTTGTATCGGTCAGAGGCGAGAAAGGCGGCTAGTATCACCACCAAGAGAAGGCTTTTTCATGAGGGAGCAGACTTTTCGAAAATACGCTTCAAACCCATCGATACTCAGGCAATAAGTGCTTTTGAGCTTTGGGATAATCCGCATTTTTCCTGGGGAGAGGTCGTCACCTGGAAGACCCGAGAACCCTTGTCTCTGGATGTCGCGATCTGGTTTGAACAAGAGCTTTGCGGGCTGTGTTTTGTCATTCCAAACAATAGCCGTCAGCGAATTCGAATCGTGCGGCTTGAGGGAAGGCCAGGGGAAGCGCATCCACTTAAAAACCGTATCGCGGCGTTGGCGATGTTGGCCATTGACGAATTTGCCCAAATTATTGGCAGCAGATTGATTGAAGTTCAGGAGCCCATGCAAGGAGCCATTCCGAAATATAGGCAGCTCGGCTTCAAATTTGATTTGGATGGCCGCCTTGTGCTCGCAGTGGAGGGTAAAGCATTGTGAAAACTGTTCAATTAATGATCAGCGAGGGCAAAAAAATGCGTAAAGATGTTAAAAAAGCACCCTCAAAGAAGGGACCACGCAAAGCCGATGAAAAGCTGGGTGATTTCGTGTTATCCACCAACCAGCGACGATTTCTGCAAGTTCTTGTCGATGGTATTGACGTGGATGAACCCAACGTCCTCGCCGGACGGCGCTGACTTGCAGGCAATAAAAAACCGCTCACAAGAAGCGGTTTTTTATTTCTGTATCCAGCCTCAACCAAACAGCCAATACCCCAACAACGTTAACACCACCACTGCCAGCACCGGTCGCAGGACACGATAGGCCTTGGGGTTACGGCGCTTCCACTGTTTGACCACGCCGCTGAACTTGTCACTGAAGTTCTTGCTCCAGGCGTAGGCCTGGTTGATACCGCCGACACGTTCGTCGTCGAGGTTCTGCGGTGCGGTTGCGCGACCGAGCCAGCCACTGATGAAGCGGTTGACGCGGGTCATGACGCGGTTGCTCAGCGGTCGCTCGATGTCGCAGAACAGGATGACGCGGGTCTTGTCAGTTTCGTTCTTGACCCAATGCACATAGGTCTCGTCGAACATCACATCCTCGCCATCGCGCCAGGCGTAAACCTGGCCATCGACGAAAATGCGGCAATCGTCGGAGTTCGGAGTCGACAAACCGAGGTGGTAGCGCAGGGAACCGGCAAACGGATCGCGATGCGGGTTGAGGTGACTACCGCCCGGCAACAGCGCAAACATGGCGCCTTTGACGTTCGGAATGGCACTGACCAGCGCCACGGTTTTCGGGCACAGGGCTTCTGCCGATGGCAACGGTTTGTCGTACCACTTGAGGTAGAAACGCTTCCAGCCCTTCTTGAAGAACGAGCCAAAACCGGCGTCGTTGTTCTTCTCCGCCGCACGGATGTAACCCTCGTCGAACAGGTGCATGGCTTCGTCGCGAATGGTTTCCCAGTTATCGCGCAGCACATCCAGTTCAGGGAATTTGCTGCGGTCCAGATAGGGTTTGGACGGCACGCCGGAGAACAGGTACATCAGGGCGTTGTACGGAGCGAACAGCGCCGAGTGGTTGACGAACTGGCGCAGCACCGGCAGGCGCGCCTTGCCGCGCAAATGCACGTAAAGGATGCTGCCCACAAACAGCAGCAACACCAACACTTTGGCGGCTAACGAAAAGGTCATCAACGACTCCTTGAATAAAGACAACACTGCGCAATGCCTTTTACCCGGCATGGCAGCCGGCCATGATAAACACTACCGGCCCGGGGAAAAACCCGTTCAACCTAATATTCAGTGTTAAGGATTGCGCAATAAAGCATTTATTAACATAAGGGTCCTGAACGGGGGCTGATCCAGATCAGACTTGCCTCTCAAGATTAAAAACAGGATCAAAAGATCGCAGCCTTCGGCAGCTCCTACACTGCGACCTTTTGATTTTCTCGATTACTGCTGGTTTTCCTGTTCGGTGAACAGGTCGCTGAACAACATGCTCGACAGATAACGCTCTCCGGAGTCCGGCAAGATCACGACAATGGTCTTGCCCTGCATTTCCGGGGTTTCTGCCAGGCGCACGGCAACCGCCATCGCTGCACCGCAGGAAATGCCGCACAAGATCCCCTCTTCCTGCATCAGACGCAGGGCCATCGCCTTCGACTCTTCGTCGGTAACCTGCTCGACCCGGTCGACCATGGTCAGGTCCAGATTCTTCGGTACGAAACCGGCGCCGATGCCTTGAATCTTGTGTGGTGCCAGAGGTTTCGCCTCTTCCCCCGCCAGCGTCTGTGTGATCACCGGCGACAACACCGGCTCAACCGCCACCGAGAGAATCGGTTTGCCCTGGGTATTCTTTATATACCGCGAAACACCGGTAATCGTTCCGCCAGTGCCGACGCCCGCCACCAGCACATCGACTGCGCCACCGGTGTCGTTCCAGATTTCCGGGCCGGTGGTTTTTTCGTGGATGGCCGGGTTGGCCGGATTGTCGAACTGCGCCGGCATGAAGTACTTGTCGGCATCGCTGGCGACAATCTCGGCAGCTTTCTCGATTGCTCCTTTCATGCCTTTGGTCGGCTCGGTCAGCACCAGTTCGGCCCCCAATGCTTTGAGGACTTTGCGGCGCTCGATGCTCATCGAAGCCGGCATGGTTAACATCAGTTTGTAGCCACGGGCGGCGGCGACGAAAGCCAGACCGATGCCGGTGTTGCCCGACGTTGGCTCGACGATGGTCATGCCTGGCTTGAGTTTGCCGCTGCTTTCGGCGTCCCAGATCATGTTGGCGCCGATCCGGCATTTCACCGAATATCCGGGGTTGCGCCCCTCGATCTTGGCCAGGATGGTCACGCCACGTGGCGCGATGCGGTTGATCTGCACCAGCGGCGTATTACCGATGGAATGGGCGTTGTCAGCAAAAATACGGCTCATGGCTGGGTCCTTATGCAGCGTTGAATTCAGCGCCCAAGGTATGCCTGTTGCCCATTGCAGTCCAGTCGGGTCGAACGTCTGCGGCCATGGGCAGTCAATCGCTTACATCGTTCGGGAATTGCCGCCATGAAGCGTCGCTACAGCTGGCCATTAGGGATTGTCGCCGTCATCGTCGTGTTGCTGATTGCCCTGCACATCGCCCTGCCTTATGTGGTGCGCGATTACCTCAACGACAAGTTGGCGAACATGGGCGACTACCGCGGACAGATCACCGACGTCGATCTGGCGCTGTGGCGCGGCGCGTACAGGATCAACGGCTTGAAAATCGTCAAAACCGACGGCAAGGTTCCGGTACCGTTCGTCGACGCACCGTTGATTGATCTGGCCGTCAGTTGGCATTCGCTGTGGTACGACCACGCCGTGGTGGCGCAGGTGAAGTTCGTCCAGCCTCAGGTGAACTTCGTCGATGGCGGCGCCAACAAGCAAAACTCGCAAACCGGTAAAGGCACCGACTGGCGCGCTCAACTGGGCAAACTGCTGCCGATCACCCTCGACGAAGTGCAGATCAGCGACGGCAAGATCAGCTTCCGCAACTTCAACTCCCAGCCACCAGTGAACATGAATGCCACCAACGTCGAGGCCAGCATCTATAACCTGACCAACGTGGTCGACAAACAGGGGAAGCGTGACGCGCGCTTCGAAGGCAAGGCCCTGCTGCTGGGCCATGCACCGCTGGAAACCACTGCCACGTTCGATCCCCTGAGCAATTTCGAAGACTTCGAATTCCGCCTGCGCGCCAAAGGCATCGAACTCAAGAGCATGAACGACTTCGCCTCGGCCTACGGCAAGTTCGACTTCAACGCCGGCCATGGCGATGTGGTCATCGAGGCCCAGGCGAAAAAAGCCCAGGTCAGCGGTTACATCAAACCACTGCTGCGCGACGTCGAAGTGTTCAACTGGCAGCAGGACGTGGAAAACAAGAACAAGAGCATCTTCCGCTCCGTCTGGGAGGCACTGGTGGGCGGCACGGAAACCGTGCTGAAGAACCAGGCCAAAAACCAGTTCGCCACCAAGGTCGAACTCAGTGGGAATGTGCATCAGCAAAATATCAACGCGTTCGAAGCTTTTTTGCAGATTTTGCGTAATGGTTTTATTCAGGCCTTCAATGCCCGATATGAACGGCCCAAGCCGGATGCGGGTTAAGGCTTTCGATTGACAATGTAGCGACCAGACTCCTCTGCTGCCATTGTCGAATTTTGTTGTAACGAGTCCCAGCCCAGGCAAGCCAGCGCCAATGAACGTGGAACTGCCTCACGTCCACTGCTGTAGCGACTGATGCTGCGAGCGCTGACACCTAATGCCTCTGCAGCCTGATTAAGTGACAGCCCCGTACGGGCACGCCAATCAATGAAAATTCGAGTATTTTCATCGGCTGCGTTTTGAGCCAGCGCATCCATATAAAGCGTGTCTGCACCAATCTGTATATCGGGCTCAAGCCATTCGACTGTCCAACCGTCGTCATCCATTGTTGCAGTCGCAAACACTTTGGGATCGAGCAATGGCTGCAGACCTGGATAAGTGTGAATATCCCGGCCCAGATCAAGAATCAGTTCCTGGCCATCAATAAAGGTCAGTGCCAATCGAAAATCTGACAGTGCCTGCACAGCTGACAGACGAGGCCTTTTCATGAGTAACATCGTTTCCAGTCCTCCAACAGTTGCGCTTGATGAGCCGAAACCCACGCCAGCGCTTCCTTGATAATCAGCGGCGGCGCTTTGCCCGTCATGACCTCAACGGTTTCAAGGCTCAACATCACTTCAAAGCCGCCACCGATGAGGTGAACATGGGGCGGCGGGTGATCCTTCTCGCGCAACTGAATGCGGTATTTGTCGCGAAATCGGTATTTAGTCGTCATGTCCGAAAGACTATCGCCAAATCGGCGATACCTGAATACTGGCCAACCGCCGAGACTGAGTCAACATGTGACGCCCCATTCAGAGACTGAATAAGCCGTCTGCGTTCACAGTCGACCAGCGTGCGCGTTATAGTCGGGCATCCGATTATTTCGCCCCCGCCCTGCCCGTTCAGGTCGGCGTTACCGTTCGAGGATTAGCAGATGAAGTTCGAAGGCACCCAGGCCTATGTCGCCACCGATGACCTGAAGCTGGCGGTCAACGCCGCTATCACCCTGGAGCGGCCGCTGCTGGTCAAGGGCGAGCCGGGCACCGGCAAGACCATGCTCGCCGAGCAACTGGCCGAATCGTTCGGCGCCAAGTTGATCACCTGGCACATCAAGTCCACCACCAAGGCGCATCAAGGCCTGTACGAGTACGACGCGGTCAGCCGTCTGCGCGACTCGCAACTGGGCAATGAGAAAGTCCACGATGTGCGCAATTACCTGAAGAAGGGCAAGCTCTGGGAGGCTTTCGAGTCCGAAGAGCGCGTCATTCTGCTGATCGACGAAATCGACAAGGCCGACATCGAATTCCCGAATGACTTGCTGCAAGAACTCGACAAGATGGAGTTCTACGTTTACGAGATCGACGAGACCATCAAGGCCAAGAAGCGCCCGATCATCATCATTACCTCCAACAACGAGAAAGAGCTGCCGGACGCGTTCCTGCGCCGCTGCTTCTTCCACTACATCGCTTTCCCGGACCGTCCGACCCTGCAGAAAATCGTCGACGTGCATTACCCGGATATCAAGAAGGATCTGGTCAGCGAAGCGCTGGACGTGTTCTTCGATGTACGCAAGGTGCCGGGCCTGAAGAAGAAGCCTTCGACTTCCGAGCTGGTCGACTGGCTGAAACTGCTGATGGCCGACAACATCGGCGAAGCGGTACTGCGCGAGCGCGATCCGACCAAAGCGATTCCGCCGCTGGCCGGCGCCTTGGTGAAGAACGAACAGGACGTGCAACTGCTTGAGCGTCTGGCGTTCATGAGCCGTCGCGGCTCTCGATAAGGGCCATCGTCATGTTGCTCAACCTGTTCAATGAAATGCGTGCAGCCAAGGTACCGGTTTCGGTGCGCGAGCTGCTCGACCTGATCAACGCGCTGAAACAGCGCGTGACCTTCGCCGACATGGACGAGTTCTATTACTTGTCGCGGGCGATTCTGGTGAAGGACGAACGGCATTTCGACAAGTTCGACCGCGCGTTCGGCGCCTACTTCAATGGTCTGGAAAAACTCGACGATCACTTGCAGGCGCTGATTCCCGAAGACTGGTTGCGCAAGGAATTCGAACGCTCGCTGAGTGACGAAGAGCGCGCACAGATCCAGTCCCTCGGCGGGTTGGACAAGCTGATCGAAGAGTTCAAAAAGCGCCTGGAAGAACAGAAAGAACGCCACGCTGGCGGCAATAAATGGATCGGCACCGGCGGCACCAGTCCGTTCGGTTCCGGCGGATTCAACCCGGAAGGCATTCGGGTTGGCGATGCCGGCAAGCGTCAGGGCAAAGCGGTCAAAGTCTGGGATCAGCGCGAGTACAAGAACCTCGATGACTCGGTGGAGCTGGGCACGCGCAACATCAAGGTGGCCCTGCGCCGCCTGCGTAAATTCGCTCGCCAAGGCGCGGCGGAAGAGCTGGACATCGATGGCACCATCGACCACACCGCCCGCGACGCCGGTCTGCTGAACATCCAGATGCGCCCGGAGCGACGCAACACGGTGAAGCTGTTGTTGCTGTTCGACATCGGCGGCTCGATGGACGCGCACGTGAAGATCTGCGAGGAGCTGTTCTCGGCCTGCAAGACCGAGTTCAAGCACCTGGAGTACTTCTACTTCCACAACTTCATTTATGAATCGGTGTGGAAGAACAACATGCGCCGCACTTCCGAGCGTTTCTCGACTCAGGATCTGCTGCACAAGTACGGCGCCGACTACAAAGTGATCTTCATTGGCGACGCGGCCATGGCGCCTTATGAAATCACCCAGGCCGGCGGCAGCGTCGAGCACTGGAACGAAGAGCCGGGCTACCTGTGGATGCAGCGCTTCATGGAGAAGTACAAGAAGCTCATCTGGATCAATCCGTATCCGAAAGATACGTGGGGCTACACCTCGTCGACCAATATCGTGCGGGATCTCATCGAGGATCAGATGTATCCGCTGACTTTGCGTGGGCTTGAGGAAGGGATGCGGTTTCTGTCCAAATAAACTGTTTTGTCTGGACGGACGCTATCGCGAGCAGGCTCACTCCTACATTTGGAACGCGTTCCCCTGTAGGAGTGAGCCTGCTCGCGATGCTTCTAGTTATCTTTGAAGCGCTGCAGATATTCGACCTGCTCCCGGTGCGCGACCTCCTGCACCACCGGCCGCAAGCTGATCTTCGCCCCCGGCAGACACTGCGCCAGCCGCGCCAGTGCCAACGGCGTCAACGCCCCCAATCGCGGATAACCACCAATGGTCTGCCGATCATTGAGCAGCACAATCGGCTGCCCATCCGGCGGCACCTGCACGGCGCCCAATGGAATACCCTCGGAAATCATCGGCTGGCCGTGATACTGCAACGTCTTGCCAAGCAAGCGAATCCCCATGCGATCAGCGCGACTGTCCAGGGTCCAGGCACTGTTGAACACATCAAACAGGCTCTGCCCGCTGAACTGGCCGATCTGTGCACCGAGCACCAGATCCAGCGGCGTGCTCAGCCGCAGGTCCGGACGATGTTCCATCGGCACCTCACGAACCACCAAGGTCTGCCCCTGATAACTCAGCGTCGCGCCTTTGGCCAACGGCAAGCCCATGCCATCCAGACCGCCGAGTTCTTCGCGCACCACCGTGGCGCTGCTGCCCAACACCTGCGGCGCGTCGAATCCACCGGGCGCCGCGAGATAGGCACGGGCGCCAAGCAGCGGCTGGGTAAACAGCAATTTCTGCCCCTGGCGCAATTTGAAACTGCGCCATGGCGCCAGTGGCTGACCGTCGATCTGCGCGCCGAGATCGGCCCCAGCCAGTGCCAGCAAGCAGTCCTGCTCAGCCACCACGGCAAACCCGCCAAGGGTAATTTCGATCACCGACACGTCCAGCTCATTGCCCAGCAGCCAGTTGGCCCAACTCATCGAACACCAGTCCGCCGCGCCGCCCTGGGTCACGCCCAGATGCCGCACGCCAAAGCGTCCGGCGTCCTGCAACAGGCACAGCGGCGTGCTCGCTTCAATCTTCAGTCGGCTCATGCCTGCGCCTCCAGAGGCGTGTCATCGCCGCCCAAACGAATGAATTCGGCATGGCTCACCGCTTCGAAACGCACGGTGTCGCCGGGTTGCATCAGGCTGTAGCCATCGCGGTTACGGTCAAACAGTTTGGCCGGAGTGCGGCCAATCAGGTTCCAGCCGCCGGGGGAGACCACGGGATAAGCGGCAGTCTGCCGTTCGGCGATACCGACGCTGCCGGCTGCGACTTTTTTGCGTGGGGTGCTCAGCCGTGGTGTAGCCAGAATCTCTTCGACCAATCCCATAAAGGCGAAACCCGGCGCAAAGCCAAGCGCGAATACCTGATATTCCCTGGCGCTGTGACGGCGAATCACCTCCTCCACCGCCAGACCACTGCGCTCGGCGAGCAAGCTCAGTTCCGGCCCGACACTCAGGTCATACCAGACCGGCAGCACATGGCACTGGCCGCCGGTTCGCGCATTCGGCGACAGGTCGACCAGCGCTTGCGTGATCAATTCCCGTGCCTGATTGGGGCTTAACCAAGTCAGATCGTAATGCACCATCAACGTCGTATAGGACGGCACCAGATCAATCAACTGTGTGCCGAAGGCCTTACGCAACCGCTCGCTGGCCGCGAGCATCCACGGCATGTTGGCCTCGGCGATTTCATCGAACAGACGCAGCATCAGGCAATCCAGTGCCACCACTTCAATCCTTGGGTTCATTGCGCATCCTGCTGATTCAGGGCCTCGCGAATGCGTTGCACGGCGGCGACAGAACTGGCGTTGTCGCCGTGTACGCAAAGGGTGTTGGCTTGCAAACGCAAGGCGCTGCCGTCATTGGCGGTGAGGTTGTCACCACGGGCAATCGTCAGCGCTTGTTCGATGATGATCTCGGGATCGTGATGCACCGCGCCCGGCAGTTGCCGTGAAACCAGTTTGCCGGCGCTGTCATAGGCGCGGTCAGCAAAGGCTTCGAACCACAGGGTGAGGCCATACTCATCGCCGATCTTCTGTGCAGCGTAATTGTCGCGAGTGGCCATCAGCATCAGCGGCAGACTGCGGTCGTAAGCCGCCACGGCCTGAATCACCGCGCGCAACTGCGCCGGGTTGGCCATCATGTCGTTGTACATCGCGCCGTGGGGTTTGACGTAACTGACTCGCCCGCCCTGAGCGCGGCAAATGCCGTCGAGGGCGCCGATCTGGTAATGCAGGATGTCTTGCAGTTCCTGCGCGGAGTACGCCATCGAACGGCGACCGAAGCCGACCAGATCCTGATAGGCCGGATGCGCTCCGATCTGCACGCCGTGACTCAGGGCCAGGCTGACGGTTTTGCGCATGATGCTCGGGTCGCCGGCATGGAAACCGCAGGCAACGTTGGCGCAATCGATGAACGGCATGACTTCGGCATCCAGACCCATGGTCCAGCTGCCGAAACTCTCGCCAATGTCGCAATTCAATAACAGGCGGCTCACGGTAAACACTCCTGTAGCTTTTTGTCTTTCTATCCGTAGGACATTGCCCGCCGGGCAGTGCCTCGCAGGTTAGCAGTTACTGCGCATCCAGTTGCTTGCCACGGGTTTCCGGCAGGCTCAACGCTGCCAGAATCACCACGCCGTAAGACACCGCCGCGAATGCACCAATGCCCATGCTCAAGGGCACTTTCTGGCTGAGCAGACCGATCAGCAGCGGAAACATAGCAGCCAGCGCGCGGCCGATGTTGTAGCAGAAGCCTTGTCCGGAACCGCGAATCCGTGTTGGAAACAGCTCGGTGAGGAACGCGCCCATGCCGCTGAAAATCCCTGAAGCAAAGAAACCCAACGGGAAGCCCAGCCACAACATCACAGCGTTGCTGACCGGCATTTGCGTGTACAGCAGAACGATGGTGAACGAGCCGATTGCAAACAGGATGAAATTCTTTTTACGCCCCAGCAGATCGGTCAGAAAGGCGCTGATCACATACCCGACGTAGGAACCGACAATCACCATTGCCAGATAGCCGCCGGTGCCGAGCACGCTCAGGCCGCGTTCGTTCTTCAGGAAGGTCGGCAGCCACGAAGTGATTGCGTAGTAACCGCCCAGCGCACCAGTGGTCAGCAGCGAGGCGCGGATTGTGGTGAAAAGCATACCGGGAGCAAAAATCTCGTAGAACTTCGCCGGATTCTCCGGTGTTTGCGCAGCCTTGGCTTCGCGGTAAATCTCCGGATCCTTTACCAGTCGCCGCACGAAAATCACGAAAATTGCCGGGACGATGCCAAGGATGAACAGCGCGCGCCAGGCGTCTTCCGGTGGCAACAGCGAGAACAGCAGCGCATACAGAATCGCCGTGAGGCCCCAGCCCAGCGCCCAGCCGGATTGCACCATGCCCACCGCTTTACCACGGTCCTGGGCGCGAATGACTTCGCCGATCAGCACCGCGCCGGCGGTCCATTCGCCGCCGAAACCGAAGCCCATCAGGGTGCGGGCGATCAACAGTTGTTCGTAGTTCTGGGCGAAGCCGCAGAGGAAGGTGAAGAAGGCGAACCACAACACAGTCAGTTGCAGGGTGCGCACGCGACCGATGCGGTCGGAGAGAATGCCGGCAACCCAGCCGCCAATGGCCGAGGCGATCAAGGTGCTGGTGTGAATCAGCCCTGCTTCACCGGTGGTGATGCCCCACATCGCAATCAGCGTCGGCACGACGAAGCTGAGCATCTGCGTGTCCATGCCGTCCAGACCGTAACCGATCTTGCAGCTCCAGAAGGTGCGGCGCTCCTGCTGATTGATATTGCGATACCAGTCGAACGGTCCCGGACGCGCCGATGCCTTGGGTAAATCAATGGTGTCGGGAGCACTCATGGCAAATCTCCGCAGGTTTTTATTGGTCTTGTTCGCAGATCCCGCGACGCCTATCGTGGGAACCGGATGCGCCGATTTTTGGGCGCGCCGCCCTGCTGCGTCCAACGAATAAAAACCCGCCTTAGGCATAAGAAAAATTTGTCACCCGAGCCTTTGCCATGAACCTGAAGTTTCTTGAGACCTTTGTCTGGGTCGCCCGGCTGAAGAGTTTTCGCCTGACCGCCGACAAGCTGTTCACCACCCAGGCGTCGATTTCCAGCCGCATCGCGGTGCTCGAAAGTGAGCTGGGCGTGAAGCTGTTTCTGCGTGATTCTCGCGGGGTCAGCCTGACGCCCGAAGGCTTGAAAGTGCTGGACTATGCCGAGCAGATGCTCGACACCATGAGTGCGCTGAAGCAATCGATCGAAACCCGTTCGAGCAAGGTCGGCCGAGTGCGCATCGGGGTGATGGACACGGTGATCCACACGTGGCTGAGCCCGTTGGTGGCGCAGATGACCGATCTCTATCCGCGAGTGGAGATCGAGCTGGTGGCGGATACTTCACTGAACCTCTGCGATCAGCTGCAAAAAGGCTTTCTCGATCTGATCCTGCAAACCGATCTGGTCCGTCATGAAAGCGTGCGCAGCCTGGAGCTGGCCAGCCATCCGCTGGGCTGGATTGTCGCCAGCAATTCGATCTACAACCGCGAGTACGCCGATCTGGCCGAACTGGCGCAGGAACGGATCATTACCTATTCGAAAAACTCCCGACCGCATCAGGACATTCTGGCGTTGATGCAGGCTAACGGCGTGCTGGCGCCACGATTGAATTGTGTGAATTCGGTATCGGCGATTACGCGGTTGCTGCGCGATGGTTTTGGCATTGGCGTGTTACCGCCAGTGCTGGTGGCCGAAGAGCTGGCGAGGGGCGAACTGACGTTGCTCGATGTCGACCAGCGACCACCGAACCTGCAAGTGGTGGTGTCGTGGCGAGTGGGGGTTGAGTGGGTCGAGGAGATTGTGACGTTGTGTCAGCAGGTGCTGGCCGGGTATGCGCACAAAGTGGGCAAGGACTACATCACCCTCACTGACTGATTACATAACTGTGGTGAGGGGATTTATCCCCGATGGGGCGCGAAGCGGCCCCAAGAGTTGTGACAGAAAGACCGGAGTTGTCAGGTTTCAGGGCTGCTTCGCAGCCCATCGGGGATAAATCCCCTCACCACAAAATCCCCTCACTTCAAGGATTGTGCAGAATTTACAATCCCCGCACGTCGCGGTCTTCGATCGGCCGGCTCTGGCGCAGGCGCTTGCCGCCGAGCACCACCCAGTCGATCAGGCGGAACAGGCATTCAATCCCGAAAGACAGCAGCAGCGCCCCGCTCATGCCCCAGATCATCGCCTCTGGCGTCAGCAGAATCTGGTAGCTGTAGCCGTTCCAGGTTTCCTTGCGGATATCCGGATCAGCGGCCAGCACCACTTGCAGGAAGCGGATGTACCACGGCCCCTGCATCGCCTGGTATTGCTTGTCCAGCGCCAGCTGACGATTGAGCAAGGTGCTCAGGCTGTCGGCATCGCTGCGAAACACCGGATCTTCGCTGGCGCGGTAATGCGCGACCAGCGCCTGCAAGTCACCCTTGAAAAACTGCTCGGCAGTGCCCTGAAACCCGCGCAGACCGGTCTGCGCTTCGATCAGATGCGCCTCGACGCGTTTCGCGTAATCGTTGATGAACCCCGGCACCTGGACACCGATCAACAGGCCCGCCGCAAACAACACCAGCCGTAGATAACTGAGCAACATGGGGTGCAATCCTTATTCGGTCTTGCCTTGGCTGACGCATTCGCCGCGTCGCCACAGGCTCCATTGGCCCGGTTCGTAGCGGGTCCAGGTTTCGTTTTCGGTCAGAGGTTCGGTGGCAATCACCGTCACCACGTCGTTGGGCGTGGTTTCCGCCTGAAAATCGACGATCACATCGACATCCTTGAGCCGCGCCGGGCCGAATGGTGCGCGCCGGGTGATCTGCGCCAGTTTGGTCGAGCAATAGCAGAACAGCCAGTCGCCGTCGCTGAGCAGACAGTTGAACACGCCTTTGCTGCGGTATTCGGCGCACGCGGCGACCAGATCAGGCAACAGCACTTCTATATCGACCGGTTCCGGGAATGCTGCACGCACGCGGTTGAGCAAATCGCAGAACGCCGCCTCGCTGTCGGTATCGCCGACCGGACGGTAGAAACTTTTGATCGGGGTGAAATCGGCGAGTTGGCCGTTGTGCGCGAAGCACCAGTTGCGCCCCCACAGTTCACGGACGAACGGGTGGGTGTTGGACAGGCAGACCTTGCCGACGTTGGCCTGGCGGATGTGGCCGATGACCACTTCGCTCTTGATCGGATAACGCTGTACCAGATTGGCGACTTCCGATTCGCAACTCGCCGCCGGATCCTGAAACAGCCGCAGGCCACGGCCCTCATAGAAAGCGATGCCCCAGCCGTCGCGGTGTGGGCCGGTGCGGCCGCCGCGCTGCATCAGGCCGGTGAAGCTGAACACGATATCGGTCGGCACGTTGGCACTCATGCCCAGTAATTCACACATGTGCGGACTCTCGGATTACAGACGCGGCTCGACCCGCATGCGCTGCGGATTGTTCGGCACTGGCGGGCGACCGTAACGGTCATCACCGGCGCCGCCGAACGGTTGATCGTCGTCGCGATCATCGGCGCGGGCCGCGGCCTTGGCGGCTTCAGCCTGCTCGCGACGCGCTCTTGAAGCACGCTCGATCGGGAAACGGATCAACACGAAGATCAGGTAGATGCCGAAAGCGATCATGCCGTACATGAACAGATCGGAGATCGCGCGCCAGGCGTTGTTGCCAACCTTGAAGGCCAGATCCAGCGCGGTAATGGCGATGGCCGGAGCAACCTTTTCCTTCACCGGATCAATGATGGTCGGGCTGAACAGCAACACCGCCATCAACACGCGCAGCGGTTCGCGCAGCCAGCGCCACATCCAGGTGGTCAGGCGCATCCATACCAACAGGCAGCCCACAGCGGCAAAGGCGTAGAGGCCCCAGGCGATCAGATAGTCGTTCTCGGTCATGGTGTCCATGGCAAGGCAGGCAAAGAGGCGCTTATAGTAACGACTTTTCGCCCGTCAGGCTTGTCCCAATAGACACACGACCTGTAGGAGTGAGCCTGCTCGCGATGACGGACTGCCAGACGACATTGTTGTTGAAGCTGCCGGCCTCATCGCGAGCAGGCTCGCTCCTACAGAGGTTGCGGTGATATCCAGAGCTGCGAAAAACCCTATTCCGTAATTGTCCGAGAGCCTTCCATGCCCGATTCCGCCAACGTCATCAGTGCTCCGATTGCCCGCAAGGCGCCCGGCGCCGACCCGTATGCCTGGCTGCAGGAACGTGACACCGACGCGGTGCTCGACTACCTCAAGGCCGAAAACGCTTACCAGGAAGCACAAACCGCCGATCAGGCCGCGTTGCGTGAAAGCCTGTTCGAAGAGATCAAAGGCCGGATTCTCGAAACCGACCTGTCCCTGCCATCGCCATGGGGCCCGTACCTGTATTACACGCGTACCACCGCCGGCGATGAATACGCCCGCCACTACCGCTGCCCGCGCCCGGCAGACGACAGCCTGACCCTCGACGAAAGCCGCGAACAACTGCTGCTCGACCCGAACGAGCTGGCCAATGGCGGCTTTTTCTCGCTGGGCGCGTTCAGCATCAGCCCGGATCACCAGCGCCTGGCCTACAGCGTCGACGCCTCGGGCGATGAGATTTACACGCTGTTCGTCAAAGAACTGGCCAACGACAAAGTCAGCGAACTGGAATTCGAAGACTGCGACGGCAGCATGACTTGGGCCAACGACAGCCTGACGCTGTTTTTTGCCGTGCTCGACGACACCCATCGCCCGCACAAACTGTTCCGCTACCGCCTCGACGGTACCGCTGCCGAAGAGGTTTTCCACGAGCCTGACGGGCGTTTCTTCCTGCATTGCTACCGATCCAGCTCCGAACAGCAATTGCTGCTGTCGCTGGGCAGCAAGACCACCAGCGAAGTCTGGGCGCTGGATGCCAATCAGCCGCACCTGCCATTCGCTTGCCTGGCACCACGGGTCGAGGAACACGAATACGACGTCGACCATGGCCTGCTCGATGGCCTATGGACGTGGTTTATCCGTACCAACCGCGATGGCATCAACTACGCCCTGTATCAGGCGCCGGACACTGGCGTGGTGCCGACGGAGGCCGATTGGCAAAACCTGATCGCGCACAGCGACACGGTGATGCTCGATGGCGTAAGTCTCAACGCGCAAGCCATGACCTTGAGCCTGCGCGAAGGCGGCTTGCCGATCATTGAAGTCCACCCACACGGCGTGGCGCCTTATCGCGTGCAATTGCCGGATGCGGCCTACAGCCTCTATGTGCAAAACAGCCTGGAATTCGACAGTGATCGCGTCCGTCTGCGCTATGAGGCCTTGAATCGCCCGGCGCAGGTACGCCAATTGATTCTGGCCAGCGGCGAACAAACCGTCCTGAAAGAAACCCCGGTACTCGGTCCGTTCGATGCCGACGCTTACGTCAGCCAACGCCTGTGGGCGACTGCGCCGGACGGCACGCTGGTGCCGATCAGCCTGGTGATGAAGCGCGAAATGGTTGGCAAACCGGTGCCGCTGTACCTCTATGGCTATGGCGCCTACGGCTCGAGCCTCGATCCGTGGTTCTCTCACGCACGCCTGAGTCTGCTCGATCGCGGCATGGCCTTCGCCATCGCCCACGTACGCGGTGGCGGTGAACTGGGCGAAGCGTGGTATCGCGCGGGCAAACAGGAACACAAACACAACACCTTCAGCGACTTCATCGCCTGCGCCGAGTTTTTGATCCTCAACGGCATTACCACTGCAGAAAAACTGGCGATCAGCGGTGGCAGCGCCGGTGGTCTGTTGATCGGCGCGGTGCTCAATCAGCGCCCGGATCTGTTTGGCGTGGCGATTGCCGAAGTGCCGTTCGTCGACGTGCTGAACACCATGCTCGACCCGGAGCTACCGCTGACCGTCACTGAATACGACGAGTGGGGCAACCCGCAAGAACCGGACGTCTATGATCGGATCAAGGCGTATGCGCCGTACGAAAACGTCACCGCACAGGCGTATCCGCCAACCTTGGTGATCGCCGGCTACAACGACAGCCGCGTGCAGTACTGGGAAGCCGCCAAGTGGGTGGCGAAGTTGCGCGCGACGAAAACCGACGACAATGTGCTGTTGCTCAAGACCGAACTCGGTGCAGGGCATGGCGGGATGAGCGGGCGTTATCAGGGATTACGTGACGTAGCGCTCGAATACGCATTTGTGTTCAAGGTTTTGGGCATCGCCTGAGGAACTCCGTCGGTCACTTGGGTCTTAATTGCAGACCCGAGAGGCCGATACCCCACAGACCTCCGTGAAAACCGATCCCTTGTGGCGAGGGGATTTATCCCCGATCGACTGCGCAGCAGTCGTAATTCCGGTCAACGCGGTGTGTCAGCATTACCGCGTTTGCAGGATTTGGGGCCGCTTCGCAGCCCGTCGGGGATAAATCCCCTCACCACAAAAAAGTGTTCCCACGGGATCCGTGTACAGCCTCGAAAATGTGAAAACAAAAAGATTGCCACGACATGTCAGAACCGACCTTACTCAACAACGAAATCCGCGACTGGCTGATGGACTGCGGCCTGTTCGATCAATTGCAACTGGCCGACTTCGCTGCGGCATCGGGCTATTTCAGCATCAGCACCGTGGCTGAAGGCGAGGCAATTTTCCGCGAGGGCGATGCCGGCAGTTTCATGTGCATCCTCCACACCGGCCAGGTGGCCGTGCAGAAAACCGGCCCCGACGGTCAGGTCATCACCATGGCCACCCTGCGCAGCGGTCGGGCGTTCGGCGAAATGGCCGTGCTGGACGGCGAAAGGCGTTCAGCAACGTGCGTGGCAGCGACCAATTGCCAACTGTTGAATCTAGGCAAGGACTCGCTGGAAAAAATGCTCAACGATGCGCCGAAGATTGCCGCAAAAATCATTCGCGCCCTCGCCGTCTCCCTCTCCAAACGCCTGCGCATGGCTGACGGCCAACTGGCGGCGCAGCAGATTTAACCGCCCGGGGATTTCGCCTTGGTGCTGGTCGGCTCAATGCCCGGCACCGGTTGATCCTTGCTCGGCGGGCTGGGCATTTCGATCGGCACCAGCGGCGGACTGCCACTGCCGGCGCCAGACTTGGGGATGTTGATCGGGGTGATCTGCGGATACGGTGTCGGGGTTGCGGTCCCGGGCGAGCCGGGTTGCGGCGCCGGGCTGACCGGAACAACCTGCTGTGCCTGCACGGCAGTAATCGAGAGCGCGGCCAGGGCAATGACCGTTAGAATGGTGCGCTTCATCAAGGGCTCCGTTGGCCTTAGTCTGCGCTCAGGCTACTCCCAACGCGCCTGCTTGCCTTCCCCCTTTTAGAGATTTCCATGAAACGTTTCGTTCTGCTCGACACCACCCCGATCCCTGAAAGCGGCGGTGCCCTGTGCCTGTTCGAGTATGGCGAGGATTTCGTCATCAAGATCCAGGGCGGCGACGGCGGGCAACTGATGAACACGCGCATGCACGGCTCCGAAGATGCGCTGGCCGAGATTCCTTGCCGCAAGGTCGCTGGCCGGCCGAACTCTCGGGTGCTGATCGGCGGGCTGGGTATGGGTTTCACCCTCGCTTCGGCGCTCAAGCATCTGGGTAAAACCGCAGAAGTAGTGGTCGCCGAACTGGTGCCCGGCGTGGTCGAGTGGAACCGTGGCCCCCTCGGCGAAAAGTCCGGTCGGCCTCTGCTCGATCCGCGCACGGTAATTCGCCAGGACGATGTGGCCAACGTACTGCAAAGCGAGCCGAACGGCTTCGACGCGATCATGCTCGACGTCGACAACGGCCCCGAAGGCCTGACCCAGAAGGCCAACAGCTGGCTGTATTCCGCCGCCGGTCTGAATGCCTGCGCCAAGGCCCTGCGCCCCAAAGGCGTACTCGCAGTATGGTCGGCCAGCGCCGATCGGCAGTTTTCCGACAAGTTGAAGAAGGCCGGTTTCAAGGCTGAGGAAGTGCAGGTGTTCGCCCACGGCAACAAGGGCACTCGCCACACGATCTGGATTGCCGAGAAGCTCAAGGGCTGAGCTAAACTCTGCACATAACCGTCATTAGTCTTTTACAAAGGTGAACCCATGAGTTCGTCCACCCCAACCAACACGTCGAAGCTGGATCGCATCCTCGCCGACAACCAGCGCGACAAGGAAATGGGCTACCGCGACAAGGCCCTGAAGATGTATCCGCACGTCTGTGGCCGCTGCACCCGCGAGTTTTCCGGCAAGCGCCTGAGTGAACTGACCGTGCACCACCGCGATCACAACCACGACAACAACCCGCAGGACGGCTCGAACTGGGAGCTGTTGTGCCTGTACTGCCACGATAACGAACACTCGCGGTACACCGACCAGCAGTATTTCAGCGAAGGCTCGCTGAGCACGCCGAAAATCGCCAAGGCAACGCACAACCCGTTTGCCGCGCTGGCCGGGTTGATGAAAAAAGAAGACTGAAGATCCTTATTGCCTGTCCCGGCCTCATCGCGAGCAGGCTCACTCCTACATTTGGAATGCAATCCCCTGTAGGAGTGAGCCCGCTCGCGATAGCGATCTCCTGAACACCACCAATCTCAAGCTGCCCGCCCTCCCCCAATCCCCGTATAATCGCGCTCTTTTTCCCGAAGGCACCCCGCTCGTGGCAGACAAACGTTACAGCTGCATTGGTTTGTACAACCCCAAATCACCGGAGAACGTCGGTTCGGTGATGCGCGCCGCAGGCTGTTACGGCGTGGCGTCGGTGTTCTACACCGGCAAGCGTTATGAACGCGCCGCCGATTTCGTCACCGACACCAAACGCGTGCACTACGACATCCCGTTGATCGGCATCGATGATCTGAAAAAGATTCTCCCGCTCAACTGCGTACCGGTCGCCGTGGAACTGGTCGAGGGCGCCCGCCCGCTGCCGGAATACACCCACCCGGATCGCGCGCTGTACATCTTCGGCCCGGAAGACGGCTCGCTGGACAAAGAGATTCGCGACTGGTGCGAAGACGTCGTGTACATCCCGACCACTGGCTGCATGAACCTCGCCGCCACGGTCAACGTTGTGCTCTACGACCGCATGGCCAAGGGCTTGAACACCCGTTCCGGGCCGAAATTCCGCTAAAGCGTCGCACATCCGATGGAACAAGCGGACCGCTATGGCAGTCAGCTTGTTTATCCATTACTCATTGCCTGGAGAAAGATCATGAGCGAGCTCAAACGCGTCGAGCGTATCGAATCCACCCCGTTCCAGAGCCGTTCCGAGCAGAACGTCGAAGGCTGGGAGCGCATCGGATCCCTGGCCGGCGGCGTGATCATGGTCGGCAAGGGCCTGCGCCGTGGCGGTGTGTTCGGTTTGATTCAGGTGGCGATTGGCGGCGTGGCCATGGCCCGCGGGATTACCGGGCACAGTTCGGTGAAAAGCCTGCTGGAGAAAAGCCGTCAGGACATGAACAACGTGCGGGCGAAGATTGAACGCGCCGGGGAAGAATTGAGCAAGCTGAAGGCCAATGCCGAAGCAGCGACCAAGACCGCCACGGTGACCGGCAATGATTCGGTGAAATCGCCGAAAGCCGGGGTTTGATCCAGCATTTACGGTGGGGCATGGCCCTATCGCGAGCAGGCTCACTCCTACAGGGGAACGCATTTCCAATTGTAGGAGTGAGCCTGCTCGCGATGGCGGTATTACTGAAGTAACCCGGTATCAAGGACTTTGGATGACTCACCCAGAACACTCTCGGTGAGTTGCACAAACTCCTTGGTACTCACCGTCCCCAAATGCATCGCCCCATGTAGCACGTCATCCAGCGAACGCTTGTTGCGCGTCTTCAGGCGAATCTCGCCATCCAGTTCCTGCAACACAATCACCGCTCTGGAAATCTGCGCCGGACTGATCTGTCCGCCGCGCAGAGTCGTGACCTTCTGACCCTCCTTGGCCAGCTTCGCCTGCAATGCCTGGTAGCGCTCATCGCTCATGCCGCCGGCACGGCGCACCAGTTCAATCGCGTAATACTCGGCAAGCCCTTCGCTGATCCAGTCACTGCGCTGCTCGTCGTTGATCCGCCCGAACACCTGCGCCAGCTCACGCACCAAGGCACTGCTACCGCTTTCGCTGACCAGTGGCAGGCGCGTGTTGAGGTAGATCGACTCGTGCGCGCCAAGGCTGCCACGCCACATCGGGTCATTGGCGCCGACAATCAGCAGCTTGGTCGGATGACGCGGATACAGCGCTTGCACTTGCGGCCAAACAAACGTCAGCAACGTCAGCACGTCCATCCGCCGCATGCCCTGCCCCTGCGGCGACGCCACGGTGACCTCGGTTTCGCCCAGACGCGTGCGACGGCTGCCGAGATGACCGGCGAGCATCCAGCCAGTCGGGCGGTCGAACAGACGTGAAGGGTTGTCGATGCGGAACTTGTTTTTGCCGATTCGCGGCCAAGCGGTCTCGACGCTTTTCCAGCCCTCGGGCAGTTCGAATTGCAGGCGCGAGACCAACTCGGTGCCGTCCTGTTGATCGAGTCTGGCCGGCGGCACCAGCTCATCTCCGCGCATCAGCGCCCAGCCCGGCGTCATACGGGTGTCGAAACTGCCGTTCTTGCGGCCGTGGCTGATGCGCACGCGGTAGGTCAGGCTGGCCTTGTCGCTGGTCGGGCGCCAGACGCCGCGGGCCTGCTTGCCGGGCGTCAGCAGCCATTGGCCGTCTGCCTTGAAGTCGCTGTAATGACTGCCGTCGCCGAGGTCGAAATCGAGACTGCGCACGGTTTCACCTTTGGCCAGGGTCAGGCGCACTTCAGCCTGATCACTCTGTGGCAGCAGGCGTACGTGATAATCCAGATCGACTTTTTTTGCCGCCCATACCGGCGCGCTCAGCGCCAACAACCCGACCAGCAACACCCGTTGCAATCCCACCGCCATACACACTCCTTGGTAAAGCTTGAATCGCCGGGCGCTTAACCCGCCCGGAAAATCAGGTGATCTTCCCAGTCATCTTCCGACACGCTGCCTTCGGCGAGCATGCGCCCGGATTGGGAAATCCGCTCGTGGTGTACCGCGTCGCGGTCGCCGCAGACCAGGTGGTGCCAGAGCGGCAGGTCCTTGCCTTCGCTGACCAGACGATAGCCGCAGGTCGGCGGCAGCCATTTGAATTCTTCGGCCTGGCCCGGGGTGAGCTGGATGCAATCCGGGACAAACTTGATGCGGTTCGGGTAATCGCTGCACTGGCAGGTTTTCAGGTCGAGCAGTTTGCAGGCAATGCGCGTGTAGTAGACGCTGTTGTCTTCTTCATCCTCAAGTTTTTGCAGGCAGCACAGACCACAGCCGTCGCACAGCGATTCCCATTCCTCGCGATCCAGTTGATCGAGGGTTTTGTGTATCCAGAACGGTTCGACTTCGGCGGCCATGGCTCAAGCATCAACATCAGGTGGTGAAAAGGCCGCCAGTCTAGTGCCCCAGGCCTTGCGGGCCAAGCGCTGGCGACTGCCGGTTGCGCGGCACTTGTGAGTTTTTGTGGCGACGCGTAGCTTTGCCAGTCGCAGGAGCCTTGCCCGCAAGCCATTAACGCTCGACCGCGTTGCATTGCGATGAACTGTCAGGCTCGGAAAACCCCATCGTTCAGCGCAACTGATCCCGCCGGGTTTTCGTTCGAATTTTTTACTCAAACGTAGCAAGGAATCTCTTGATGAGTGCCAACCCTCGCGTTGCCGAATACGCCATTCACCCGCAGTTCACCGACCGCTGGTCGCCTCGCGCCTTCACCGGCGAAACGATCCCGGAAGAAACCCTGCTGAGCTTTTTCGAAGCGGCGCGCTGGGCGCCATCGGCCTACAACTCGCAGCCGTGGCGCTTTCTGTACGCGCGTCGCGGTACGCCGAACTGGGAGCGTTTTCTCGGTCTGCTGAACGAGTTCAACCGTGGCTGGGCGCAGCACGCTTCGGCGCTGGTGATCGTGATCTCGAAAACCACCTTCGCCGCGCCAGGCGCCACTGAAGAAACGCCGGCGCTGTGGAGCACCTTCGACACGGGTTCGGCGTGGGGTCATCTGGCGCTGCAAGCAAGCATCAGCGGCTGGCACACCCATGGCATGGCCGGCTTCGATCAGGAGTTGACGCGCAAGGAGCTGAATATTCCTGAAGGTTATGCGGTGCACGCGGCAGTGGCCGTCGGCAAACTGGGCGACAAATCGACGCTGGCGGACTACCTGCAAGCGCGCGAAGAGCCAAGCCCGCGTCGCCCGCTGAGCGAACTGGCGGCTGAAGGCGACTTCACCCTCTAAGCCATACTGCAAAACCAATTGTAGGAGTGAGCCTGCTCGCGATGAGGTCGTGTCAGTCGACATTAATGTTGTCTGACACACCGCTATCGCGAGCAGGCTCACTCCTACAGTGTTTGCGGTGAATCAATAACCGCGGTTGAAATCCACTTCCCCGCGCAACGCTTCACCCGCTTGATACGCCCGCAGATTCTCGACAAACAGCTGCACCATCAACGCTGGTGAAGTCGGCGCCGAACTGTGACCGGTCAGCAGCAAACCCCAGGCTGTCCAGAATGGATGACGTTGCGGCAACGGTTCCTGACGGCAGACGTCGATCACCGCGCCCGCCAGATGCCCTTCCTTCAAGGCTTCCACCAGATCCGCATCAACCACCGCCACACCGCGACCGACGTTGATGAACAACCCGGTCGGCTTGAATTGCTTGAAAAGTGCAGCGTCGTAAATATCGTGGGTATGCGCCGTGTTCGGCAGCAGATTGACCACGTAATCCACTTCACCTACCAGACGCGGCAGATCCGCCATCGAGCCGACTTCGACGAATGGTGCCTGCTCGCGGGCGCTGCTGGCGATACCGTACAGTTCGACGCCGAACGGCAACAGAAACTGCGCCACGCTCTGGCCAATGTCACCGGTACCGACGATCAGTACCTTGCGGCCGACCAGGCTCTGGCCGGTGCGATTGTCCCATTTGCGCTCGACCTGGCTGACCAGCCGCGCCAGCACTTCGCGTTCGTGGCCGAGCATGTAAGTCAGCACATATTCGGCCATCACCTGACCGAAAATCCCCACCGCCCGGCTCAAGCGATAATCCCGACGCAAGCCGTCGGCGAGCAGCGGCGTGATGCCGGCCCAGGTCGATTGCAGCCATTGCGGTTGATGGCCCTGACGCAACAGGGTCGCGAGCAGATCCGGTTGCCCCAGCCACACCGGGCAATCGGCGGCCTGACGGGCCAGTTCGGCGGAGTCGCCGCTGGTCAATACTTCCAGCTCCGGCGCTGCCTGACGCAGCAGCCGGGCATATATCGCGTGGTCGTGTTCAGCAATCAGAACGCGCATCTTCAAACCTTTCGCAAACCGTGCAGATGGCCGCCGCTTTCGGGGCGGCCATCGCGGTAAAAACAGTTCCAGGGTTAACAGAGGCCCAGAACAGGGCCTCGCCGATCAGACCGGGTCGTTGCGGCGCAGCAACTCTTCGGGCAAGTGCTCGATGTACTCGTCCTCGGCCGGTGGCATTTGCAGGTGATAGCCCTGCTTTTCGAGGTTTTCCAGGACTACGACGATGTCTTCGCTGGCCAGTTTGCGCTCAGGCGTCAACACCAGACTGAAGGAAAATATGGCTTTGCCGAAAGCTGCCATCAATGCCTCGGGCACGCGTTCCAATTCATCGCTTTTGAGGACATAGAGGTACATGCCTTTGCGCTTCGAGCTTTGGTAAATAGAGCAAATACGTTTCAAGGCTGTTCTCCGGCGGTGGCCAGGCTGTCGAGCAGCTTCTGGCCCATGAGTTCGCGGCGCCAGCCACGCAGCGACTCAGGCAATTGGTAAGGGCCCTCGGGGAAGCCGCTTTTGACCAGCGCTTCGAGGGTTTTCTTGCGCAGCATCAGTTCCGGGGCGATGCCCAGACGCTCAGCCTCGGCCTGGCCTAATGCGCGCAGTTGTTTGATCAACGCAGCAGCGTCGATCGGCAATGGCTCAGGCACCGCTGGCGGCCATTGATCAGGCCCCACACTGCCAGAGCGCTTGATCAGATCAAGCAGAAATTGACCGTCCTGACGCACGGTACGCGGGTGCATGTCTTCGATCTTGCCCAGCGCAGCGAGGTTGTCCGGTTGTGTACGAGCCAGCGGCCACAGCGAATGCTCACGGACGATGCGGTTGCGGGGCAGATCGCGGGCGCGGGCTTCTGTTTCACGCCAGGCGCACAGCTCACGCAGCACAGCCAGTTGCGCGCGGGACAGCTTCCACGCCAGTTTGGCCTCGCGGTAGACCTCGTAAGGGTCGGTTTCGCGGCGCAGGTTGGCGACCAGTTCGGCGCCGTCCTCCAGCACCCAGGCGAACTTGTCGTCAGACAGTTTCGGCCGCAGCTGGACGAAAACCTCCGCCAGATGCACGGCATCTTCAGCGGCGTAGCTGATTTGCGTGTCGGACAGCGGACGCTGCAGCCAGTCGGAGCGGGTTTCGCCTTTCGGCAGTTCGATGCCGAGCACCTCCTGCACCAGTCGCGAATAGCCCATCGAGAACCCGAGGTTCAGATAGGCAGCAGCCAACTGCGTGTCGAACATCGGCGCCGGCAGGCTGCCGGTCAGGCGCAACAGGACTTCGAGGTCTTCGCTGCACGCGTGCAGAACTTTGAGCACCGCCGGGTTTTCCAGCAACGCAGCCAGTGGTTGCCAGGCATTGATGGTCAGCGGATCAATCAGGTAGGCGCGTTTGCCGTCGCCAACCTGCAACAGGCCGGCAATCGGGTAAAAGGTGTCGACCCGCATGAATTCGGTGTCGAGGGCCACGAAAGGCAGCTGCTGCCACTCGGCGCAAAATTGCGCGAGGCTTTCGTTGTCGCGAATCCAGTGAATATCGATGGCCACACGGCTCTCCCTTGAAGAATGGCGCGCAGTATATATCGCCACTGGCGATTTACGCGCCTGCGAAGGGCAAGAGCTGTAACGAAATGTCCTGCCAAAGAGCAAGAATAGTCTGACAGAGGAAACAGACGGGGTCGCCGCGTCAGAACGACGGCCCCGAAACGGCTCAGTCCTTGGCCAACACGCCGTCAATCACCGCACCACGACACCCGGCGAACAAGTCCAGACCCGGCTGATAGACCTTGCTGCGCACCTCCAGCAGGCCAAGCATCGAGTGGAACAGATTGTCCTGACTCAGCGGTTTGTCGCGGCTCATTTGCAGGCAATGGGTATCGACCGAATAAGCCTTTTGATAGTTATCGGAGAACCACGCCAGCATCGCCACATGCTTTTGTTGCTCGGGCGCCAGCATGTAAGGCGTGCCGTGCAGGAACAAGTTGTACTCGCCCAGCGACTCACCGTGATCGGACAGATACAACATCGCCGTATCGACCTTGTCCTGATTGTTGCGCAGTACATCGATCAGGCTCGACAGTACATGATCGGTATAGACCAGGGTGTTGTCGTAACCGTTGACGATACTTTCGCGACTGCAATTGTTCAGTGCGTTACTTTCACAGACCGGCGTGAAGTGCTCGTATTCCTTTGGATAACGCTTGAAGTATTCCGGACCGTGACTGCCCATCTGGTGCAGGACCAGCACCGTGTCCTTGTCCAGATGATCGATAAAGCCTTGCAGACCTTGCAGCAGGATTTCGTCGCGGCACTCACTGTTGGCGCACAGCGTCGGATCCTTCAAGTTGCTGACATCCTGCACGGTGACACGATCACAAGTGCCTTTGCAGCCGGACTGGTTATCGCGCCAGATCACGTCGATACCGGCACGCTTGAGCACATCGAGCAGGCCTTCTTCGTTCTTCGCCTTGCTGGCGTCGTAGTCCTTGCGGCCCATGTTGGAAAACATGCACGGCACCGAGACTGCGGTTTCAGTGCCGCAGGAATGCACGTCGGTGAAGGCGATCAGCCCCGCTTCCTTGTCCAGTTTCGGCGTGGTGTCACGGTCATAACCGAGAATTCCGAAATTCTCTGCACGGGCACTCTCCCCCACCACCAGTACGGTCAGGGATTTGCGCGGCTGGATTTTCAGGTCCGTGTTGCGTTGCGCGTCTTCGCCAATTTTCACGAACGGTTGCTGCGCCGAGACGACCTGTTCACGCAGGTAACCGGCCGACGCGCCAATGTAGTTGCTCGGCACCAGCATCAGGCGCAGTTCATGGTGATTGCGAAACAGCGAAGACAATCCCTGATAGTTGGCCAGTGCAACACCGCCGATGACCGCAGTTGAGACGACCGTGACAATAACTTTGCTGAACAACTCGCGATGCCAACGGCGATAACTTACTGGAACTTTCCACAACATGATCGACGGCAACACGCCAAGGAAAACAATATAGGCAAACAACTTCAATGAGAGTAGATCACGCACTTCGGTGACATTGGTTTCGGCGAAGTTGCGAAACATCCCCGCATCAATCATCACGCCATACTGACTCATGAAATAAGCCACGCCGGCGCTGATCAAAAACATCAAAGTCAACAGCGGTTTTAGTAGCGGACGGAAAGCCAGCAAGGTCAGCACGATGTTGAACGCCGCGAGGATCATCACCCCGAATGCCACCCGCATGGCGATGCCCTTGCCATCCGCGGTGGTAATCTCGAACAGGTGCTGCCAGAGCACAAAATTGAAACCGAGCAAAAGGAAGGCACTGGCAATCAACGTCACCCATTCCGGGCGCACGGCTTTTAACTTCAACATAGAGGTGGGCAGTTCCTGAAAAGAAGCGCCCGGGTTAATTGTGAAAAATTCATTAACCAAGGCATGCCAAACTTTAGGCAGGCAACCATCAATTTTTTGTGAAAAAGACGCCAACGATTAGTTGGCAGGTGGTAATGAGCCAAAACTTGCGAAGTATTTGAGAATGGTTCAGTTCTCATTCAGCGAAAAATGCGCGTTCCCTGTAGGCGCTGCCGGAGGCTGCGATCCTTCGATCCTGATTTTTTAAAGCAAGGTCAAAGGATCGCAGCCTTCGGCAGCGCCTACGGGGATCGGGGTGTTATCGAGTTTTTAAATACTGCTCGGGATTTTCTGGTTTGTCCGGTTCGGCAGCCAGGCGCCTAATTGTCAGCCTCTCGCTCATAGGTCTGAAGATGGAAAACGTCCGCGCCACTTCCCGCCCCGCTCTCTGGCTGATGCTCGCCATCATTCTGGTTGCGCTGAATCTGCGTCCGTCGATGGCCGCGGTCGGACCGTTGCTCTCGGCAATTCGCGGCGACATTCCGCTGAGCTTCAGCCTCGCGTCGTTACTGACCATGCTGCCGGTGATGGCCATGGGCATGGCGATGTTTTTCGGCATTGGCATCAGTCAGCGATTGGGTGAGCAGCGCACGGTACTGCTGTCGCTGCTTATTATTGGGCTGGCAACGCTGGCACGGCTGTTTGTCGACTCGGCGGTGGAGCTGATTGTCAGCGCGGTGCTGGCGGGGATCGGCATCGCGTTGATTCAGGCGTTGATGCCGGCGCTGATCAAAACGCGTTTCCCTGACAACGTGGCGCTGTGCATGGGCTTGTACGTGACCTCGATCATGGGCGGCGCGGCCATTGCAGCCTCGTTCGCCCCGCTGGTGATGGTGCAGACCGGAAGCTGGCGCCTCGGGTTGGCCATTTGGGCCGCGCTGGCGTTATTGGCGCTGCTGTTCTGGTGGTCACAACGCACGCATCTGCCAAACGCCATCAGCGCTGCGGCGAGGAAAGAATCGTTTTTCGCCAATTCCCGCGCCTGGTTACTCGCGATCTTCTTCGGTCTGGGGACGGCGTCCTACACCTGTGTACTCGCCTGGCTGGCACCGTACTACGTCGAAAAAGGCTGGAGTGAACAGAACGCCGGTCTGTTGCTGGGTTTTCTGACGGCCATGGAGGTAATTTCCGGCCTGGTAGTGCCAGCCATCGCCAATCGCAGTCGTGACCGGCGCGTGGTGCTGATGGCGCTGCTCGGATTGATCATCGCCGGCTTCTGCGGGCTGATCCTCAGCCCACAGCATCTCAGCCTGCTGTGGCCATGTTTGTTGGGGCTGGGCATTGGCGGACTGTTTCCGATGAGCCTGATCGTCTCGCTCGATCACCTCGACAATCCCCAGCGTGCCGGCGGCCTCACCGCTTTCGTGCAAGGCATTGGTTATCTGATTGCCGGTCTCTCACCCCTACTGGCGGGGATGGTTCGTGATCAACTCGGCAGCTTCGAATGGGCGTGGTGGTCGCTGACGGCGGTGATGGCGGTCATGCTGCTGATGGTAATGCGCTTTGATCCGCGACATTACGCGCGGCATATTCAATGATCGCGGCAGCGCATGAGCTAGAGGCTTCTGGCCACCTTTTCGAGGATTATTCAACGACGTCGTGTTGCTAAAACTTTCTGTCCCACAACTGTCCGTGAAATGTCCTACAGGGGTTTCTCCTAGTACCATCGTTCCGTTAGGATCGTACGCACACGTTTGCGCGGATTCAGCGCAAGGAGCACAGCGAGACAGTACGGATGCTGAACAGTAACTTGCTTCGAAAGCTCGACATGCAGGACCTCATGGTGTTTATCGCCGTGTATGAGCAGAGCAGCGTCACCGATGTGTCGGAAACGCTGTTCGTCAGTCAATCCACCGTTAGTTATTGCCTGAAAAAACTGCGTACCAGTTTCGAAGACGAGCTGTTCATCAACACCCGTACCGGCATGCGCCCGACCTACAAGGCCAGCAGCATGTACAGTCATGTGCAGAAAATCCTCGAAAGTATCAACCTGTGCCACGCCGGCGCACCGGCATTCGATCCGAGCCGGCAAGCCGTCACGTTCAATATCTGCGCCCCGGAATACTTCGAACAACTGATCCTGCCGCGTCTGTTGAAGCGTTTCGACTACGATGACTTGCCGGTGATGGTCAATATGCATAAGTTCGAAACCGACGTCCCGGCCGATGAGCTTCGCGACGGTAGTCTCGATCTGGTGATCAGTTTCGGCCCGAACTTTCACCGCAGCCACAATGATTTGAAATCGCGGATGCTGCTCGAAGATGATCTGGTCTGCGTCTTCGACAAGCGTGCCACCCCCCTGGAACCGCGCCTGAGCCTGCAAGCCTTCACCGAACGTCGGCATGTATTTCCGACACCGTGGACGTCCACCACCAACATGGTCGATGGCTGGCTCGCACGGCAGGCGCAGAAACGTCAGATCGTGGCGCGTTCCAACAGCTACAGCGCCGCCCTGAAAATGATCACCGGCACCGATTTCATCCTCACCCTGCCCCGACGCATCCAGCGTTTACTGACCAAAGAAGCCATCTTCAATCACTGTGAAGCGCCCAATGGCCTGCCGGGTTTCACTCTCGACATGCAATGGAGCCAGCAGGCCGACCATGACAGCGCCAACGTCTGGCTGCGCGAGCAAGTGATCAAGGTGTGCAGCGAACTGGAAGCCGCCTGAGTCCCAAGCCGTTGTAGGCGCTGTCGAGTGAAACGAGGCTGCGATCTTTGATCTTTAAAAACAAGATCAAAAGATCGCAGCGTGCCGCAGCTCCTACAGGGATACCGCGCATTGCTGACGTGATTTCAAGGCGCGGTGAGTGGTCGCTCGCTCATGAACGCTTCCAGTCGCGAACGCAACCAGCGTTCGGCCGGGTCGCTGTCGACATGACTGAGCCAGACCATCGACAGATCCAGCATCGGTGTCTTGAAGGGAAACGGTTCCTTGAACAGCAGGCCGGACGCGGCCATGGCCTCGGCGGTGTAATCCGGCAGACTGGCGATCAGATCCGTGCCGGCCAACAACGCAGGTAACGCACTGTATTGCGGCACCGACAACACGACCTGGCGGGTGCGGCCAAGCTCGGCCAGCCACTCATCGGCGAAACCACTGATGTTCGCCGTGTGGGAAACCAGCACATGGGGGCGTGAGCAATATTCATCGAGCGTCAACGGTGAGTCGGACGCATCGGCACGCAGGATACTCGGCTGGATATGCCGCAGCAGTTTGCGTTTGGCATTGGCTGGCAGACCACGGGTCTGGCTGATGCCCACAGTGATGTCGCCAGCTGCGAGCAAATCGGGAATCCGCCAGTAATCGACGTGTTGCACCACGAACACGACTTTCGGTGCCTCCTGGCGCAAGGCGCGCAGCAAGGGCGGCAACAGGCCGAACTCGACGTCATCGGACAAGCCGATGCGGAAGGTCATGTTGCTGACAGCAGGATCGAAATTGTGCGTCAGGCTCAGCGCAACGGACAGCGAATCGAGCGCCGGCGAGAGATGACGAAAGAGTTCTTCGGCGCGGGCCGTCGGTTCCATGCGATGGCCGACGCGGATAAACAATGGATCGTTGAACATCGAGCGCAAGCGGTTGAGCGCCGAGCTGATGGTCGGCTGGCCGAGAAACAGTTTTTCTGCCGCCCGGGTCACATTGCGTTCGAGCATCAAGGTCTCGAACACCACCATCAGGTTGATGTCAGCCTTGCGCAGTTCATTTCGATTCATCCATTGCCCCCCTGATCCCCAGACTGGAGGCAGTGTAGAAAGTCCTTGGGCCTGGCGTCCATCAGCATGCACACAGTGTTTCAGTGCTCAGTGGACGGTCAGCGTTCTCAATCCCAGCCCCATGACCCGCGAATCACCATTCAAGCCCAGTTGTTGCGGGCTGACGGCATCAGGTAGATGTAACTGGAGTTTCAGCAGACCACCCTTGCCCAACGTCTCGCGGATCGCTGTACTGAGCGGAATTTCCAGCCGGTTGTCTTGCACCTGCGTCAGACGCGTCGACAAGACCTGTTCGCCATTGATACTGACGATAATCCGCTGGGTAAGAGCTGGCGGCATCGCGAATGCCGATGCCTCCAACACAATCGCGTGGGTATCAGGCATCACCCGCAGCGTGATTTCAGCATCTGACCCTTCGCTCCAGGTGCCCCAGGTTTCAGGCACCGACCAACCTTTGGTCAACTGTCGGCTTTTACGGTTGAATGTCTGCACCAGTCCTGACTGGCTGAGCGGAATCGAAGACATTGCCCGCCCCTCATCAACCATCGCCAGGCATTGATCGCAATGTTTCCAGCCCGGTGCCAACACAACAAAATCGTCTACGCGGGTCAGCAGGTCAGTATCGCTGTGCACACTGTGGATGGCAGCGTCCAACGCCTCGTCATCAATGATGTACAGCGAGTCGGCCTCGTACTCGCCAGTCGCCAATCTGCGCTGTGCATCGAGCTGGGTGCGTTCGAGCACAGAAGGACTCATGCGCCCCATGTACACGGCATCAGTCTGCATTCGATGAGTAGCGGCGAAATCGGCGATGGCCTGCCACTGATCGGGCTGATTTTTCGGAATCAACGCGCGGATATTCTTGTAATGACCCGCGGCGCTGTTCCAGAAAGGATCGTGCATTGGACTGGCCCATGCCGATGTCGGCGGCAGCATTTTTCCCGCCCGCAAACCCATCCAGGCAATTCGGGTATCCATCACTTGCACCACCAGCGCCAATGCAAGCAATCCCATGGCGGTGCGCACGCGATAACCACGTACGACGAGGAACACCAACAGCACGACGATGGCATAAAACACCGGCCAGAACATGCGACCCGAGGCACGAAAAATACTGGCCAGACGCTCAAGGATTTTGGGTAGCGGATAGCTGAACGTGTGCGTGCCCCAACCGATCTGATTCGACAGTGCGAACAGCGTCAGCCCGACCATCGCCAGCAGCAGCCACCACCGGCTAGCGAGTAACGCCTTCAAGGAAATACCGCTTCTGAACCAGGCAATCCCCGCCACTGGCACCAGCAAAAGAATCCCGAGGCCCAGATAGTTGAAGCCCTCATAATCGCCACCGCCCTTGGGGATGCCGGGCAATACATACGACCAGCCCTCCGCGTCGAACAGCGATACCAGATTCATGCGATACCAGCCAAAACCACCGCCGCCCGCACCGTCGACAATGCTGAAATAACCGGCCTGCCAGCAGCACACACTGACCAAGGCAAACAAAATTGCAAACTCGACCACCCCCTGAAGACGGCTGAGTTTGCCGTTTATGAATTTGGCAAACAGATCGGCAACCCAGATCAGCGCCACCATCACCAACAAATACGCGTGCACCAGCGCGGTGACGGCCAGCAATGTGCCCCATGCTGCACGACGCCGCTGGAGCGCCGGATGCAGCGCCAGATACAAGGCAGCAAGAATCAGGAAATGCCCGGCCAGGGACAAATGCCCACCCGTGCGGACAAACATCGGCGGGGAAAACACCAATAACCCCGTGCCCAGTAATCGCAGCACGGGATTGTCTGTCATCAAACCGAGCAGTTTCCAGGCAAACCAGGCTTGCAGAACGAAACAGGCCAGCAGCCACAGACCGAAGTACTGAAACGTCTCCGGCAACCAGCCACTGAACGGTTTGAACAGCAGCGCCATCAGTGGGTTGGAGTCGGAAAAGATGATCGCACTGCCCAACTCAAGCCCGTAAGAAGGGTTGAGCCCGAGTGGAAACGTCCAGGGCGAATGACGGAAATTCACCCAGCCCAGGTAATGCGTTGCCGGATCACCGTCCTTCAACCAGGCAATGTTCTGCGGATCAAGTGCCCGCGGACCGATCACCAGAAAAAACGCCAGCGCTCCGAGTAGTAAAGGCAATAACGCGAGCGCCGGATGCTTGTTCAATTCCCTCATCGATACGTCCAGAAGTTATGCAGCACAAAAGTGAATGCCGGAATGGTCAGCGCCACCGCACCGATACCCAACAGGTAGTGCAGCCCGGCCACTTGCGCCGCCCATGCAACCAACATCGCCAACAGAAATCCACCCAGCGACACCAGCAGAAAACGCATCAGGGTTCTGCCATGCAGTCGGGCCGAGAAACTCCAGGTGGTGTTGATTACGTAGGAAACGACTGTCGCGACGGCAAAAGCCACGCCGTTGGCAAGCGGTGGCTGAGGGGCGATGAAATTGATGAACAACACCGCGACCAGCGCATGCAAGCCAGTGACGAAAATCCCGGTCAGGGCAAAGCGTAAACCGCGCTGGATCAACGCGGCTTTTTCCGCTGAGGTCACGGTTTTTGCGCCAGCACAAAAACGCTCAATCCGGCGAGGCGATTCATGCCCATCAATGGCAGCTCCAGGCGGCAAAGTGCCTTGAGCACAGAGTTCACCAGCGGATGATGACGCTTGAGCTGCGAGCGTGGCGTCGCCGCTTGCGGGCCCTGTGGCAGCAACCGCAGTGCCGCCGCAATCGGGAACACCGCGCCGAAATAATAGGCACCGCGCTGCACCGTCAGGCCAGCATCGCGAGCCAGTGTCTCGAACTGTGCCAGGGTGTAGCGGCGCTTGTGTTCAAGGAAGTCGTCATGGCCACTCCAGAGAAACCGGAACGCCGGCACCGTCATCAAAAAGCGGCTGCCGGATGGCACTTTGTCGACGTATTCCTTGAGCAGACCGAGGTCGTCATCGACATGTTCGAGGACATCCATCAGCAGCACGAGATCGGCGTCGATGGTTTCAATGCCACGTCGGTAATGCACCGGTTTGCCGGTGGTGGTTGCATCGGAATCGGCGGGGTAGCTGATATCCACACACCACGCCTCACGCGCGTCGGTGTGGCTCAACAGATGATGGGAGAAAAACCCGGAACCGGCGCCCACATCGAGAATCCGCTTGATCGGCGCATCGCCTAGCAAGCGACGGGTGGCAGCCGCTTTGGAGCAGTAATACCAATGCTCACCGATGCTGTCGCCGAGGATGTCGGTTTCCTTGAGATCCATGTTTCAATCCTTGGGGTCGTAGACGCGACGCACCAGATAAACCGGCCGGCGTTTGGATTCAATATAAGTTCGGCCCAGGTACTCGCCGAGTACACCGATGCCAATCAATTGCAGGCCGCCAAGGAACGTGACCGCAACCATCAGCGAGGCGTAACCCGGCATGTCGACACCGTGGACCAACGTCCGCACCACGATAAAAATGGCAAAGGCAAACGACACCAGCGACACCAGTGCCCCGATGTATGTCCAGATCCGCAACGGTTCGGTACTGAAACTGGTGATGCCTTCGAGGGCAAAATTCCACAGCCGCCAGCCGTTGAATTTGCTGTGCCCGGCCACGCGCTCGGGGCGCTCGTAATCGACGTGAGTGGTACGGAATCCGACCCAGGCGAACAAGCCTTTCATGAAGCGCCGGGACTCGGGCAAGGTCAGCAAGGCATCGACCACACAACGATCCATGAGGCGGAAATCGCCGACGTTTTCGGGCAATGGCTGCTCGGCGATTTTATTGTGCAAGCGATAGAACCAGTGCGCCGAAGTCTGCTTGGCCCAGGTATCGCTGCGGCGACTGATGCGGTGACCCAGCACCACCTCGTAACCTTCCCGCCAGCGCTCGATCATCTGCAGGATCAGTTCCGGCGGATCCTGCAAATCGGCGTCGATGGGCACCACGATCTGCCCGGTGGCCATTTGCAGACCGGCAGACAACGCCGCTTCTTTGCCGAAGTTGCGACTCAGATCGACGATGCGCAGGCGCGAGTCTTGCTGCTGGTGCTCAAGCAAGCGCTGCAACGTGCTGTCAGTGCTGCCGTCATTGACGAACACCAGTTCAAGATCAATTGCCGGTTGCGTCTGAAAGACCTCATCAATGCGCAGGAGGAACGTGTCGAGACTGTCCTCCTCGTTAAAAACGGGGACAACCAGCGATAACGTCACCCGAACGTCCTGTTGCGTTCCGTGCTCAGTCAAAGGAGTGCTCTTTTTATAGTGTTTGTCGGTCGCCGAACAATCTTCGACGCCATGAGCCGACCCGTATTAAGCAGTAGCGCCGACGGCGTTGCAAGGGTCAAACGGCGTCATATCGGCCAAACCAGAGGCCTGTCCGTGCCCTCTAGCCCGCACTCTTCAGAAACATCCCTGAATGATTGGAAACAAATGTCCGATAGCCAAAATACCCCCCTGCGCTAGGCTTGCGTCGATGCGCCACACAGGCTGTCGCACGCACAAATCGCATGGAGCGAACTGAATGTATTTCGAGATTTACAGGCAATCCAGAGGCACCCCAAGCACCGGAAAAGGACAGTGGCGCTGGAGACTGAGGGCGGGCAATCACGAGACGATTGCCAGTGGCGAGTCTTACGTGAACAAGGCGGATTGTTTGCATGTGATCGGATTGATCAAGGCTGTGCAGGGGGAGACTCCCGTCAGGGAAATCTAATTTCAAGACCAGGATCACAATCAGAAAGAAAGAAGCTAAAAACCTCTACGCCCTGGTACTCAAGGCCAAGCCACTGCCTGTCTTCGCGCAGGCTAGGCTCAAGTTCATTCAATCTTTTCCTAAAGGAAGTCTCATAGCTTTATGCTGTGAGGCTTTTTTTCCATGCCTGATTAAATCGCCAAATTTATTGTCTTGAAAAGGCTATTTAATGCATAAAACAGAACAAACAAAAAACAAATTTCTCCCTTTATATATAGCACTGAAAATCGACCAACTCCAAACAGGGGTTAAAACTGCACACGGCGCACCCCACAAAAAAATCAATGACAACATCGAACATATTGAAAATCAATAAAAAGCACCATACTTAGTTTGAATGCCGAACCGACAATTCCAAAGTTGCATCGCGCCCCACTTTAAAAACTCAACAAAACATGATAACATCCGAAACTTTTAGAAACACGTTCACTAGGGAATGCAAATGGATTTTCCAGCAATTGGCGATGCAGAAGCTTACCGTATATTTGGAGAAACTTGTGCAGCGTATATAGAAAACTCCGACACCGCGCCCTATAATTGCTACAACGGCATTCGCCCTGTAGGCATCATGTTATATCATGCGCTGCCATTTCTCTTCACTAGCGACCCAATAAAGTCCAGCTATATCAGTTTGATGCTGAATATCATTTGCCTTATCGGGCTCATTGCATCGGTATTAATGATTTTCAGAAATCTGATTGATTCACCCGTTACTTCGCGGAGCAGGCTTGAACAAACCGTTGAAATCGGGCTCGTATTTTTAACGATACTATTTTGCATCTCTTATATCCCCGTCAGATCATCAGACATTCAAAGTCTTGTATTTTTCGTCAGCTCCATTGCTATAGTTTCAAACAAAGAATATAGACACAGACCCGCAATACTTATATTAGCAGGAGCGCTGGCCGGCACCTCTGTATTACTGAAGCAAAATTACGTAGCCTCAATATTTTTTCTCGTTGTTTTTTGGCTAGCCGCGGACTTCCGCGAGCACATCAACAATAAATTCAAAACACTGTTCTGGTATTTATTGGGCACTTCCGTATGCCTGATTCAGGTTGCATTGGTTTTCCATAATTCTACCGAAGGAACCCTGTGGTTTTACGAACCTAAATACATGGAGACCTACACCTCTGGAAACGTACAGCCCTATGTGGAACTCATCGCCTTTACCAAACCGGAGCCCGGCGCCTATATAACCACACTGCAACAAAAATTCTCCACACTGGAATTTGTCGCCATTCGATTCTACGAAGGAGTATCAAAATTTTACTGGTCAATGTATTTAGCAACAGCACCTTTTGATGAACATCCTGCCGCACTGATTATTAGCAACACAAAGATATTTTTTATTCAGCTTGGCATCGTCCTGAGCATCGCCGCAAGTCTTGCGACCTATCTATTCAAAAACAAATGGATGCTGATTATTTCATTAATGACACTGGCATCCGGACTCCTGACTGCATCAATCATGCATACTGAAAACAGATACTACGTAATGACCAAGCTGCTTTATCTGCTTGTTGCACTGGCAGCACTTACCCAACTATATAAAAAAACAAGAGCCCCAAAAACATGAGTACTTTTCCGATATGGGCCGCAAAAATACTTGACAAGTCCCTACTGAAATTTTTAGCAGTAGGACTAATGAATACATTCGTTGGACTGGCGGTCATTTACGCGACGAAGTATTTTTTTGGATTTGGGGATGTATATGCAAATGCCTTTGGCTATAGCTGCGGCCTGATCGTTTCCTATACGTTCAATTCTCGCTGGACCTTTGAATTCAAAGGCAAGCAACTATCAGCATTCAAAAGATTTTGCATTTGCTTTATACTTTCGTACATAGCAAACCTCCTGACTGTCATGACACTAATCACGATATTCAACTGTAATGCATATCTTGCTCAGGCACTGGGAATGCCAGCGTATACCATTACGAATTACGTGCTTTGCAAATATTACGTATTCAAGACCGAATAACCGACTGTTAAGAAGCCTATGAATATCAAGAATCATGAAAAACTGACGGAAAGGCGTGTGATGCTAACTCTTTCAACAGTAACCCCGGTTTACTCGGGACAGGTTTACCTTCGCGAGCTGGTTCTTGAACTCGCTAAAGTGAAAGAACAGTTGCGGGATGATGCTGCTCCCATTCAATTACAGGAATCCATTTTTGTATTGGATGAAGGTATCGATGACTCCGCAACAGTGCTGGCCGAGTTAGCGCGCGAATACGACTGGGTGCGAGTCATCCATCTTTCTCGCAATTTTGGACAACACCCTGCAACAATGGCAGGCATTCTTCACTCATCCAGTGACTGGATTGCTACACTCGACGAGGATCTACAGCACCCGCCAAGCGAGATCATTAAGCTGCTTTCTGAAGCAATCCTGCAGAACAAAGACGTAGCCTATGCCCAGCCCGTTGCCGCGGTTCACGAAAGCCTGATTCGAGATTTGGGTTCAGTTGGATTTAAGAAAGGGATGGAGTTCTTTACCGGTAACGATAAAATCTCATCGTTTAATAGTTTTCGCGTCATGAGAGGCACCCTCGCCCGTGCTGCCGCGAGCGTCTGCTCTTATGATACTTATTTTGATATTTCGCTGACCTGGTTCACCAAGCGCATGATATCTGTTCCGCTGAGCATCAAAGATCAGCGCGTTATCAATGGCGAAAAGAGCGGTTACTCTTTCAAACAATTACTTTCCCATGCACGACGAATGGCGATTTCAAGTAATACGAAATTACTTCGCTACGCAGGCCTAGCCGGAATTCTAGCGTTCTTGACATCATTAGTCTTGATGCTTTCAACTATTGTAAAACACTTCTTTTTCCCCGAGAGTATCGACGCTCATGGCTGGGCATCCCTATTTACGGGAATACTGTTTTTTGGAGGACTGATCAGCGTTATTGCAACTATCATAGCGGAATACCTTATGGTCGCCATTCTGCACCTGAATGGAAAGCCGACTTTTTATACAGTAGACAGAAGCCAAGATGTCACCTTGCTGGAATACTTTAAAAGGTAACATATGATCATATTGTATAAGGACTCAGACACCCGCCCGGAAATCAGGAGTATCGTCCTGATTTTCGGCGTGGGTTTGATAGGCAAGGAAATAGTCCATAGCCTTTTATCGCATGAACAGTACAAATCTCAGTCATATGACTTCCATTGGAATGATCGAAAACAGCAAGCAGCGGATGCTGAGAACCTAATTACGCAGTTTCGAAATATTGCACATGCCGGCACACGCGAGTCCGCACGCCCGAAAAAAATTAATGTTGCACTTGTATGGGCAGCGGGCAAAGCCGGCTTTGCCTCATCGAACGCGGAAATGGAAGAAGAGAAAATATCTTTCAACGTAGTACTTGAGGTTTACCAAGCTATTTCGAAATCCGGCTTGTGCAATACATTGAACTTCCACTTTGTGAGCTCGGCCGGCGGACTTTTTGAATCGCAACGATTCATTAATAAAAATTCAACTCCCTCTCCGTGCAGGCCTTATGGGAGCCATAAGCTTAATCTCGAAGAGTTACTGCTGAACTCGATAGGTGCAGACGCCAGCTTTATTTATAGACCAAGCTCCGTTTATGGCCCGATGAACGGCGGCCGACTCGGCTTGATTGCGATACTTATAAAAAACGGACTACAGAACAAAGAAGTCAAAATACTTGGCAACATGGATACACTCAGAGATTATGTATTCTGCGGTGATATAGGACAGCATATCGCCAAAAGGATAGTTTCGAACGCCTGCCAAGGCCGCATTGAAATACTGGCATCTGGGCGTCCGATGTCAATTTTGCAATTGAAAATAATTGTCGAACAAGTTATCAACAGAAAAATTTATATCTGCACCAGCACTTCAGATACTAACAGCGAAGATATCACCTTCGATGCCAGCAGCCTTCCTGCGGACTGGCGCCCTACAGAAATCAACCTGGGTGTCAGAAAGGTTTACGCTGATTTCTTTTGAGCATCATTCATGACGCCGTCCAAGCCAACAGACGCAACACAGAAGGGACACACACAGCAACTTCTCGCCTCCCCCCCCTTCGCCACTCCAATTCGCCAAACGGGACCATTGGGGCAACCTCTGACTACGCGCGCATGCAACGCGACGGAATATCGTTGCCCCTTCTTATCATGCTCGACATCAACCTGAAGACCACAAAGAGACCGCTTGCTGCACTACGACGGCACCCCATAAAATGCTCACATCAAGTGTAACAAACGATTAAAGACTCAATTGGCCTGGCTTCGCCCGGCAAGCTCCGCAACTAATCGAGTCTCAGTTTTTTTCTTGTACATTCGAATAAATGGATATTCGATAAAATACGAACAAATTAACGCAGCGACAAAGCTAAGAACAAGAAAAGCAGAAAACCAATGAAAGTAATGCAACACAAACATATGCATCAAGTACAGTGGATATGCCAATCGCGCTACGACATTGATAACAGGTGAGGATATTTTTTTGTCGTACAACGCGTATACCATTAACGCAAAACCGAGTGCCAATACGCTCGGAATCAAAATCCCATCTCTCGTCAGCAAAGCCATACTCGGGTGTTTGTCCGCACCCGTCAACTTCCATATGTAGATGAAAGAAATCGTCAGAATCACCAGAGCAAGCGCCAGAGAACATTTCTTTAAAATATCCAAACGCTGTCTGACTGCATAAGCCACAGCCACCCCATAAATCAATTCGTCATATCTATAATATGGCTTCAAAAAAAGAAAGAATTGCCAGTTATTATCATCCGGCAGGTAAGCAGATGAGAGATAGAACCGCAGCCCTAAAAAGAATACTAAAATTACCGCTATACCCACCCAGACCATTCTTAGATTTATGAGCGCCCACAGAATAAAAGGTATAGTCGCATAGAAAATCATCTCTACAACCAGACTCCAAGTTATTTGATAAAATGGCAGATCAACGTGCCAAATATCGTAAACAACAGTTTGAAAAAACACAGAGTGCGCTGTGAATATCTTCAGAATATCGGCAGACGTTCCTGCATACCCCCTAAACCTTATATCAATCAGATACAGCAAGACCGATACTATGTAGAGCGGGTAAATTCTGAGAAGGCGACTTCTCATATACTCAAAATACGAGAATCGTCCGGAGGGAATCGATGAAAACAATATCGAGCCAATAAGAAATCCGGAAAGAATAAAAAACAAATCAACGCCAACCCAGCCGACCCTGAACTCCTGAGGCATATTATGCCAGACAAGAACCATCACAATTGCTATAGCTCGCAGTAGATCCAGGCCTTGATATTTACTGTGCTCGGTCAAATACCTAAACCATTCTAACGTATAATTTTTCATATTCTCTGACATCACGCCCAATTATTATTTATTTGCTATTTAAATCAGACAACCACTGAACAGCGCACCACAAGATTTTAATTCTGATTTTTTTAATGAAATGCCTGGTAATTTTACCCTCTGCCACCTCTAAACCACAGACATTGCGCTGTACTCCTTTCACAACTCCAGGCACTGGGAATGCGCTGCCACATCCTCAATAACGCAGCCCTCTGATCATGTCGGCTATCTCCCGTCCGCCTCCAGGCTCTCTCGCGAGTGATTCGCCCGTGGGCTCCGCAGCCTCTCCTGAAGCCAAGGGCTTGCATCTTGCCAATGTCGAAGGCACAACGACCCAAGCCAGAGCCCATAGCGCGACAGAACCTCTGCAAGCCTCTTCGCACCTTTCGAAATGTCATTGACAGGGATTCTAAAAGTCAGCGCTAGATCGGGCTGACAGAACTTTAAACTCGCATCCATCACTTCCTCTGCTACCGAGAACCCAAGCGATGCAAATTTTTATCAGGATGAGACAACAGAAACGAAAAAACCCCGTAGATTTTCATCTACGGGGCTTTCTCTATATATGGCGGAGAGATAGGGATTCGAACCCTAGGTACCGGTGAAGGTACAACGGATTTCGAATCCGTCCCATTCGGCCACTCTGGCATCTCTCCAACGGCGCGCATCATAACAACACTTTTACCGAAAGCAAACCCTCTTTCGAAAATTTCTTCGTGCTATCAGATGCTTGCGTCGATTAAAGCGGTACGCCCAGACGATTGGCGACTTCTTCGTAGGCTTCGATGACGTCACCGAGGCCCTGGCGGAAGCGGTCTTTGTCCATCTTCTTCTTGGTGTCCTTGTCCCACAGACGGCAGCCGTCCGGGCTGAACTCGTCGCCCAGGACGATGGAACCGTCGCTGAACACGCCGAATTCAAGCTTGAAGTCGACCAGCAGCAGGCCGGCGTCGTCGAACAACTTGGTCAGGACTTCGTTGACCTTGAGCGACAGCTCCTTCATGCGAACCAGTTGCTCGGCAGTGCCCCAGCCGAATGCCACAACGTGGGATTCGTTGATGAACGGGTCGCCCTTGGCGTCGTCCTTCAGGAACAGCTCGAAGGTGTAAGGGTTGAGCTTCATGCCCTCTTCGACGCCCAGGCGTTTTACCAGGCTGCCGGCGGCGTAGTTACGCACGACGCACTCGACCGGGATCATGTCGAGCTTCTTCACCAGGACTTCGTTGTCGGCCAGCAGTTTGTCAAATTGGGTCGGAATGCCGGCCGCTTCGAGTTTCTGCATGATGAAGGCGTTGAACTTGTTGTTCACCATGCCTTTGCGGTCGAGCTGCTCGATACGCTTGCCGTCGAACGCCGAGGTGTCGTTGCGAAACAGCAGGATCAAGCGGTCAGCGTCGTCGGTCTTGTAAACCGATTTGGCTTTGCCGCGGTAGAGTTCTTCACGTTTTTCCATGATGGGCTCCGCTTGCTAAGTAGGTGGGCTAGGCGATGTGGCGCCAGTCGAGCCCTGAATCTTGATCGGCCAGTTGCAGCCAGTCCGGGTCGCACCCGAGGGTGTCGACAAAACATTGCCGGGCCAGCTGCGGCACGTTGTTCTTGCTGCTCAGATGGGCCAGGACCAGGTGTTGCAAGCCCTGCCAACCCAACTCGGACACCAGGAATGCCGCCTGATGGTTGTTCAAATGTCCCAGCTCGCCGCCCACCCGTTGCTTGAGAAAGTACGGGTAATGACCGCGGGCCAGCATGTCGCGGCAATGGTTGGATTCGATCATCAATGCATCGAGATCCCGATAACCCTCCAGCACCCGCTCGCAGTAGGAACCCAGGTCGGTCAGCAGGCCGAAGCGCCGCTGCTCATTGTCACTGAATACATACTGGGTCGGTTCCTGCGCATCATGGGCCACGGCAATGACCCCGATGTTCAATGCACCGATCTGCAGTTGCTCGCCGCCGGCCAGAAAGCCTGCAGGTTCAATCGGTTTGCGCATCCCGCGCAGCGTGCCGCGACTGAGGTAGACCGGCAGATTGTAGCGCCGAGACAGTAAACCCACGCCATGCACGTGGTCGGCATGTTCGTGGGTTACGAGTATCGCGCTCAGTTGCGCCGGGCTCACACCCAGGCGCAACAGGCGTTTTTCGGTTTCCCGCAGGGAAAAACCACAATCCACCAGCACATACGTATCAGCACTGGCGATCAGCGTGCCGTTCCCTTGGCTACCGCTGCCGAGAACGGCAAAACGCATGGTTGATCAGCCCAGGTTGTCCTGAATCACGCTCAACACTTTGCGTGCCACTTCAGCCGGCGCGACGGTGTTGATGTTTTTCTCGACGGTCACCTGGATGTTCTCGCCAACCTTGCTCAGGCGAACCTGATAACGCTCGGCACGGGCTTCAACTTCTTCCTTGCTCGGCGCACTGCCGAACAGGCTGCTGAAGAAACCAGGCTTGTCGTCTTTCTTCTCGGCTTTTTCGGCCAGGTTGATGTAGTACAGGCCCAGGCTGCGGTTGATGTCTTCAACGCGCCATTCGCCCTGTTCCAGCGCACGGCCAACACTCGACCACGCACGGTCCAGATCAGTCCCGACGTTCAACACCGGGTTACCGCTGCCATCTTCGCTGAGGCTGACACGGCTCGGCGTATCGAAATCACGCGAAGCCAGCATCGACACCGAACCGCCCTTCTCGGCGATACGGCTCATGCTCGCGAGCATGTCGTCGACCAGCGCCGCGTCCAGGCCAGTGTTGACCGAACGGTTGGTGAAGGCGACGTCGGCGGTGCTGCCGGCAGGACGCTCGGCGCTGACCACGTAGATTTCACTGGTGTTGCGCTGCACGCCCGGCTCGATACGCACACGAACGCGAGTTTCGCTGTCGCTGGCGACACCCGCCGCGCTCAGGCGCTTGGCCATGGCTGCGGACAGTTCGTCGGAATGCTGCCAGGTGGTGGTGAATTCGCCGGTCTGCGGACGCTGCTCGTCCAGACGGAAACCGTTGTCCTGGAAGAACTGCACAGCCACTGGCCAGACTTCGGCCGGTGGATGCTGGGCCATGACCCAACGCGAATCGCCACTCTTCTGCAGCGAGTAGTCGGTGGCATCGGCGATCGCCGACAGCGGTTGAGGACGTGGAACCACGTATTCGCCCTTGGCGGTATCGTCAGCCACGTTACGCGGGATCGGCAGCAGCGGATCCAGACGCTTGGAGGTGCTGACATCCGGCGGCAGTTGCATCGGTGCAGTCTGTTGCGCTTCCAGGTAATCGCTACCACGGTCACGGAAATAACCTTCCGGGCCCCAGACCCATCCGCAGCCACTGGTGCTGGAGATAATCAAGGCAAGTGCGGAAAGTCCGGCCATTCGCTTCATGCGTTGTACTTCCTCAATTAAACCAGGACGCTGCACTGGCGCAGGGCCGAGCGCAACGTTTCATGACAAGGTGTGCTCAGCCAGGTCAGCGGCAGGCGGATGCCTTCGTGCATCAGGCCCATTTCAACCAAAGCCCACTTCACCGGAATCGGGTTGGCTTCGATGAACAGGTCCTTGTGCAGCGGCATCAGTTTTTCGTTGATGGCCCGTGCGGTGTCGGCATCGCCCTTGAGCGCGGCCTCGCACAGATCAGCCATTTCGCGCGGAGCGACGTTGGCGGTCACGGAGATATTGCCTTTACCGCCCAACAGGATCAGCTCGACCGCGGTCGGATCATCGCCGGACAGCACGATGAAATCCTTGCTCACGCCATCGATGATCGCTTTGGCACGCTTCAGGTCGCCGGTGGCTTCCTTGATGCCGATGATGTTCGGCACGGTGGACAGGCGAATCACGGTCTCGGCCTGCATGTCGCAAGACGTGCGGCCAGGAACGTTGTAGAGAATCTGTGGAATGTCGACCGCTTCAGCGATGTGCTTGAAGTGCTGGTACAAGCCTTCCTGGGTCGGCTTGTTGTAGTACGGAACCACCAGCAGGCAGGCATCGGCGCCGGCTTCTTTGGCGTTACGGGTCAGCTCGACGGCTTCGCGGGTCGAGTTGGCGCCGGTGCCGGCGATGACCGGGATGCGGCCCGCAACCTGTTTGACCACGGCTTTGATGACGGCGATGTGTTCTTCTACGTCAAGGGTTGCCGACTCGCCGGTAGTACCGACCGCGACAATGGCATGGGTGCCGTTCTTGAGATGGAAGTCCACGAGTTTGCTGAGGCTGTCCCAGTCAAGACGCCCTTGTGCATCCATGGGAGTGACCAGTGCCACCATACTGCCCGCAATCATGAAACCGCTCCTGCCGGAAAAAGAGAGCGGTAATGGTACTGGCGCCAAGATGCTTGCACAAGCGAAGTACTGCGCTGCCGCCATTCCCCTTGGCGTCGCTTTTCGCTACCCTTCAGACTTTGATCGGTACTGATCAGCTTGTACGCCGGGTTTCAGCCTCCCTTTTCGGCCTCCCAGACCCCGTTCCTGCGTCGCATCGACGCGCTCCCGCTATAGTGGAGCGAGCCGCGACCGCTCGCCGGGCTTTTTGAACGGACCGCCTGAACAGGCACTCCCCGACGGCCAACGCCCGTAAACCTACCGACCGCTCATCGCTTTAGGAATGCTGCATGTCCACCCCCACAGTTCGCGAACAATTCCTTGTCATCAGTGCCCTCGGCGCCAACCCCATGGAGCTGACTAACGTCCTGTGCCGCGCCAGCCATGAAAATCGCTGCGCCGTGGTCACTTCACGCCTGACCCGCCACGGCGAGTGCAGCGCGCTGATCCTTGAGATCTCGGGCAGCTGGGACGCCCTCGCGCGTCTGGAAGGCAGCCTGTCGGGTCTCGCCAAAAAGCACGCCTTCACCGTCAACGTGGTGCGCAGTGCGGCGCTGGAAAATCGCCCACAGGCGTTGCCATACGTGGCTTATGTCAGCTCGGCGTACCGCCCGGACATCATCAATGAGTTGTGCCAGTTCTTCATGGACCACAATGTCGAGCTGGAAAACCTGACCTGCGACACGTATCAGGCGCCACAGACCGGCGGCACCATGCTCAACGCCACGTTCACCGTGACCCTGCCGGCCGGCACTCAGATCAGTTGGCTGCGCGACCAGTTCCTCGACTTCGCCGACGCGATGAACCTCGACGCACTGATCGAGCCTTGGCGCCCACAAAACCCAATGTAAGGAAGCTTTCATGGCCGTTGTCATCGACCAACCGGTTGCGGATTTCGAAGCACCTGCCACCAGCGGGCAAACCGTCAGCCTGGCTGCCTTGAAGGGCAAGCAAGTGGTGATCTACTTCTATCCGAAGGACAGCACCCCCGGTTGCACCACCGAAGGTCAGGGTTTTCGTGATCAGTACGCAGCGTTTCAGGCTGCCAACACGGAAATCTTCGGCATTTCGCGCGACAGCCTGAAGTCGCACGAGAACTTCAAGTGCAAGCAGGAGTTTCCGTTCGAGTTGATCAGCGACAAGGACGAGGCCGTCTGCCAGTTGTTCGACGTGATCAAGCTGAAAAAGCTGTATGGCAAGGAATACCTGGGCGTTGATCGCAGCACCTTCCTGATTGATAAGGACGGTGTACTGCGTGAGGAATGGCGTGGCGTGAAAGTGCCGGGGCATGTCGATGCGGTGCTGGCTGCTGCTCAGGATTTGAATAAATCCTGATGTTTTTACGTCATTTCTACTGACGCCTTCGCGAGCAGGCTCGCTCCCACACTGAACCGTGTTCGCATTGGCGACTCGACCAAATGTGGGAGCGAGCCTGCTCGCGAATGAGCCCTGAGTCCCACCAAATAATCTGGATCAACCGCTATAGAAGCGGCGCCACCACAGGCTCCTTGCGCGGCCAGGCATCCAGCACAGCCTTGAACAGCGTCGCCAGCGGGATCGCGAAGAATACCCCCCAGAATCCCCACAATCCGCCAAACAACAGCACCGCGCAGATGATCGCCACCGGATGCAAGTTGACCGCTTCGGAAAACAGCAGCGGCACCAGCACGTTGCCATCCAGTGTCTGGATGATTCCGTAGACCGCCATCAGATAAATGAACTGATCGCTCCAGCCCCACTGGAACAGCGCAATCAGCAACACCGGCACCGTCACCACCACCGCGCCGACATACGGCACCACCACCGAAACCCCAACCAGCAACGCCAGCAGCGCCGCATAGTTGAGCCCGAGCGCAACGAACGCGATGTAAGTCACGCCACCGCAGATCACGATCTCGATGACTTTGCCGCGAATATAATTGGCGATCTGCCGGTTCATTTCCTGCGCGACCCGAGTGATCAGCGCCCGTTCACGGGGCAAATAGCCGCGCACCCACTCGCCGATCATTGCCCGATCCTTGAGGAAGAAAAACACCAGGATCGGCACCAGCACCAGATAGATCATGATGTTGACCAACAACGGCAGGCTCGACAGCGAGAAGGTCAACGCCCATTGGCCGAATTTGCCAATCTCGCCGCGCGCCGCTTCGATCGCCTGTAGCACCTGCTCATCGGACACCAGATGCGGATAGCGCTCCGGCAGCAGCAACAGCAACGATTGCCACTTGGCGAGCATGCCCGGCAGTTCGTTGAACAACGTGATCAACTGATGCCAGAGCAGCGGCAGCACCACGACGATGAACAGCATCAGCACGCCCATGAACAGCGCAAACACCAATCCCACCGCCGCACCACCCGGCACCCGCAGACGCTCCAGCGAAACCACCAGGCCCTGCATCAGATACGCCAGCACCATCCCCGCCAACACCGGCGCGAGCATGCCGCCGAGGGTCAGCACGGCAGTAAAGGCCAGCACCAGCAGAACGGCCAGCACCACGGCCTCCTCATCGGAGAAATAGCGCTGAATCCAGTCGCGTAACACTTTGAACATCAATAATCCTTAGGTCTTTTACGCTGTCGGTTTCAGGCTTTTTTCAACCAGTAACGGTAGATGCCCGCCTCGTCTTCTTCGCGCAGCAGCGTATGACCGGCCAACCGGGCAAAGGTGCGGAAATCACGCTGTGAACCCGCATCCGTAGCGATTACCTTGAGCACCGCACCGCTGGACAACTTGTTCAGTTCCATTTTTGCCTTGAGCAACGGCAACGGACAATTCAGGCCACTGGCGTCCAGTTCCACGTCATGGGCTACAGCGTCAGTCATTGCGGCACTCCGGATCAGGTCAGTCGAGCTGCCTAGAATATCTGGTCGCAAGCCCGGTGTCCGGCTACAGTAAGGTCTTTGTCTTCTAAGGCTTTGTGCATGACTTTTCTGCGCCCTACCCTGCTGACGCTCGCTTGCCTGCTCGCCTCACCGGGCTTTGCCGACGATCTGCCGTCACTCGGCGACGCCAGTTCTGCCATTGTCTCGCCGCAACAGGAGTATCAGCTCGGTCGTGCCTGGCTGGCGATGTTGCGCAGCCAGGTTTCACAGCTTAACGATCCGCAGCTCAAGGACTACGTCGAATCCAGCGTTTACAAGCTGGTTGAGACCAGTCAGGTCACGGACCGGCGCCTCGAATTCATCCTGATCAACAGCCCGCAGCTCAACGCCTTCGCGGCGCCGGGCGGTGTGGTCGGGGTCAACGGTGGTTTGTTCCTGAACGCACAGACCGAGGGCGAATACGCTTCGGTACTGGCGCACGAACTGGCTCACTTGTCGCAACGCCACTTTGCCCGCGGCGTCGAAGCCTCGCAGCGGATGCAGGTACCGATGATGGCGGCACTGCTGGCCGGTATCGTGATCGCGGCAGCGGGTGGCGGTGATGCCGGCATCGCGACCATCGCCGGCACTCAAGCGGCAGCGATTCAATCGCAACGCACCTTCTCCCGCCAGAATGAGCAGGAAGCCGACCGCATCGGCATCCTCAATCTGGAAAAGGCCGGATACGACCCGCGTTCGATGCCGACCATGTTTGAACGCTTGATGCGTCAATACCGTTTCGACGCCAAGCCACCGGAATTCCTGCTGACTCACCCGGTGACCGAATCGCGTATTGCCGACACCCGCAACCGTGCAGAGCAGGCCAAACCGGGCGGCATTGAAGACACCATGCGCTATCAACTGATTCGTGCACGCGTGCAACTGATCTACGAAGAAACCCCAGGATTGGGCGCCAAGCGTTTCCGTGCGCAGCTGGATGAAAATCCGAAAAATGATGTGGCACGCTACGGTCTGGCGATTGCACAGATCAAGGGTGGTCAGTTGAATGAGGCTCGCGAGAATCTCAAGCAATTGCTGGCGTCATCACCGAACGAGATCATCTACAACCTGGCGCAAGTCGATCTGGACATCACCAACAATCGGTTGCCCGATGCACAGTCGCGGGTTGACCGGATGCTCACGCAATATCCCGGCAACTACCCGCTTAATCAGGTTCGTGTCGATCTGTTGCTCAAGCAGAACCGCGCCGCCGATGCCGAGAAGGCGCTCGAAGCCTTGCTCAAATCACGCCCGGATGATCCGGACGTCTGGTATCAGGTTGCCGAAACCCGTGGTTTGTCCGGCAACATCATCGGCCTGCATCAAGCTCGCGCCGAATACTTCGCGCTGGTTGGCGATTATCGCCAGGCCATCCAGCAACTGGACTTCGCCAAGCGCAAGGCGGGTAACAACTTCCCGCTGTCCTCGCGAATCGATGCCCGTCAGCGCGAGCTGATGGAGCAGGAGCGCATGGTCAAGGACATGATGGGCTGAAATCAGCTGGCCAGACAAAAGCTTCAGGCATAAAAAAACCGCCTCTTTCGAGGCGGTTTTTATTTACCTGATAACCGGACTATTCAGCCAGTTTGAACGTGATGAAGCTCGCACGTCCCTGACGCAGAACCCGCATCGATACCGAACGATTCTTCGGCAGTGCCTTGGCGATCTCGGCGAACTCTTTGCTGGAGCCGATGGCCTGATTGTTCAGGTGAGTGATGACATCACCCGGTTGCAGGCCGATCAGGGCCGCAGGACCGTCCTGCACTTCCTTGATAACCACACCACCTTTGAGGTCGTAGGTTTTCTTCTGTTCAGCAGTCAGTTCACCGACGGAAACACCGAGGCGGTTGCTGCTGGTTTCAGCACCGGACTTCGGCAGCGCATCGAGCTCTTTGTCTTCGTCCGGAATCGCGCCAACCGTCAGCTCGACGTTTTTGCGCTTACCTTCACGAATCACTTCCAGATTGGCCTTCGCACCCGCTTTCAGCGCCCCGACCAGATGCGGCAAGTCAGCAGACATGACGATCGGCTGACCGTTCATGCTGAGGATCACGTCGCCTACCTGCAGACCGCCCTTGGCCGCCGGGCCGTCATCCTGGATCTGCGCAACCAGCGCACCGGCCGGTTTCTCGAGACCGAATGACTCGGCCAGATCCTTGTTCACTTCCTGGATAACTACACCCAGCCAGCCGCGACTGACCTTGCCACCGCTCTTCAGCTGATTGGAAACGTCCATCGCCACATCGATAGGAATGGCGAACGACACGCCCATGAAGCCGCCGGAGCGGGTGTAGATCTGCGAGTTGATCCCGACCACTTCACCGTTCAGGTTGAACAGCGGGCCACCGGAGTTGCCCGGGTTGATCGGCACGTCGGTCTGGATGAACGGCACATAGTTTTCGTTCGGCAGACTACGGCCCACGGCGCTGACAATGCCTTGGGTCACGGTGTGGTCAAAGCCGAAAGGCGAACCGATTGCCACGACCCACTGGCCGGCCTTCAGGTCCTGAGACTTGCCGAGCTTGAGCACCGGCAGATCCTTGCCTTCGATTTTCAGCAGCGCCACATCGGAACGCGGGTCGGTGCCGATCAGCTTGGCTTTCATTTCGCTTCGATCAGCCAGTCGCACGAGAATCTCGTCGGCATCGGCAATCACATGGTTGTTGGTCAGGATGTAGCCATCCGGGGAGATGATGAAACCCGAACCCAAGGATTGCGCTTCACGCTGACGACCACCACCTGGCGAACGCTGCTGAGGCGGCATGCCGCGCTCGAAGAACTCGCGCAGCATTGGCGGCAGGCCTTCGAGATCAGGCATCTGCTGGTTCACTTTGCGGTCGGGCAGTTTTTGCGTGGTACTGATGTTCACCACGGCAGGCGAGGCCTGTTCAACCAACTGCGTGAAATCAGGCAAATCGGCCGCTTGCGCAGCCGGGACCGCCTGACCGAGCAACAGCACGGTGGCGAAAATGGAGAGATAAGACTTCAAGCTAGGTATCGACATACAGCTCCCGTTACGACGAGCAGGTTTAAGCGATATGGAACAAGGATCACCGGAAACCACTGGCCGGGACTTTTATTCCAGGAACAACAAACAAGGCCAGAGCCGTGAGGCTCTGACCTATAAAAAACTTTCGGGTTATTTGCAAATGAAAATGCTCAGCAAACATTTCATCTCCGTCTCGACGAAGAAATGGTAATGACTGAAATCAGCTCACTGCTTGCTGGTTGCAGCGCCATCAGTATTACGCATCGATAGAGCAATTCGCTCTGCCGTGCCGATCGGAATCTCGCCAACCACGGTGACCATCATTTCGCCTTCAGGCGTGGTCAGGCGACGGGATACAGCGACGGTCGGACCCAGTTGAGTGCGGGTATCGGTGACTGTAGCGCCATTCAATGGTTCGAGGAAAACCGAAAAACGCGCCAATCCGTCGTCATACATCAGGCTGTTGACCTGAGTCTTGGTTTCAGGATCTTTGTGCGAGGTGCTGCTGGTCAGCTCGAAGCCCGGCGGCAGCCAGTCCGAATGCCATACCTGAGTAGTCTTGACCGCAGAGGCCTTGTCGCTGTCGAGGGTAATCGGTTTGCAGTCGGCGTCTGCCAACAAGTCTTTGTCCGATGGAACGTCGTCAGTATCAAGACTGGTGAACTGGAACCGTTCGAGCAACTGCCCCTTGTCGTTCAACAGCAGCGACTTCAATGGCAGGCCGGTCTTTTTGTCCAGGTGCAACTCAAATCCGTAGCGATGCTGATCACGAGGCGTTAACGAAACGATCACAGCATCTCGTCCGGCCACGCGCGATTTGCCAATGACGGCAAGGTCATACCAGTTTTTCAACTTTTGCGGATCGAGAGGACGAGCGGCTGAGTTGGGGGAATCCCCCAGCCCGGCAATCAGGGTGCCGCTGACGCATTGAGTGTGTCCATCAATGCGCACGACTTCCTGCGCCGAACCGTCGAGCTGGAGTAAACGCTCGCGGACCTGGCCATTCTGGACGCGATGCCAGATGTTATGGGTAGAAAAACTACCGTTACGCTCGTAAACGAAGGTGCCGTGAAAGCTTTGCTGCTGCTCGGCCTGGCCCAGACGGGTCAGCCAGTCCTGGGCCTCATCGGCGTGGGCTGGAACGATGAACCAGCCACTGAGCAGAAGCGAAAGTAGAGGTATGGCGCGCATGATCCTCCTTAACGGTTTTCCAGGCTTGCTGCACGCGCATAAGGCAGCGCGCTTTCAGTACCTTTGAGCGCAGCCTGTTGAGCGTGCTGGCGCAGATAACCTGGCAGACGCTGATCATGCCAGCCTGGTTGACCTTGCAATACGCCGTTGGCCATTGGGCCAGTGGCTTCCGAACTCTCACTATAGCCTGCCAGAACAGCCGGACCTTTCACCTGTGGGGTGGCCAGGGTTGGCTGATTGGATTGCTGAGCGAGTTCGACGCCAGCGATTTCGTCCTGGTTGTACAGACGAACACCCGCCAGCACGGCAACAGTCACCGAGGCTGCAACAGCCAGACGGCCAAGGTTGCGCCATGGGCTACGGGATACTTTGGCCGGGGCCGTTTCGTCTTCCAGCGCAGCAGATACTGCCGCAGCGATGTCCAGACGTGGAAGCAGCAAATCCTTGTGCATGGCTGCCCGAGCGATCTGGTAACGAGCCCAGGTCTCACGGGTATCCACATCGTCCAGTGCGCTAAGCACTCGACGCAATTCCAGTTCGTCCGCTTCGTTATCCATCACTGCGGACAGCGATTCCTGCAGGGCTTCACGACTCATGGCGTTCCTCTCTTGGCTGTCGCCGCTGTCTCAGTTTTCCTGCAACAACGGCTGCAGGGCTTTATCGATGGCCTCCCGGGCGCGGAAAATCCGGGAGCGCACGGTACCCACCGGACACTGCATGACGCTCGCAATGTCCTCGTAACTCAGACCATCGAATTCACGTAAAGTTAAAGCCGTACGCAAATCCTCTGGCAGTTGCTGAATGGTTCGATGGACGGTGCCTTCGATCTCATCCCGCAGCAATGCACGTTCTGGTGACTCGAGATCCTTGAGGCCATGATCGCCATCGTAAAACTCTGCGTCTTCGGAACTTACATCGCTATCCGGCGGCCGACGGCCGCGAGAAACCAGGTAATTCTTCGCCGTGTTAATGGCAATACGGTACAGCCACGTATAAAACGCACTGTCGCCGCGAAAGTTTCCAAGTGCTCGATACGCCTTGATAAAGGCTTCCTGAGCCACGTCCTGGGCTTCATGGGTGTCGTGCACAAAACGCACGATCAACCCGAGAATTTTGTGCTGATATTTCAGCACCAACAGATCGAAAGCTCGCTTGTCGCCACGCTGAACGCGTTCGACCAGCTGCTGATCCTCTTCCTGGGTTAGCATGAACACTCCTCGATGAGCCCGGAGGAGACTTGCATAACTAAACGACCAGACTTGCAAACATAGACTCGGGCTTTTCGCAAAAGTTCTCCCCCTCCAAGCAAGTTTCCTGCGGGCTCTGATTTGGCACGCACGAAAAACGCAGCGCGGGATAAACCGGCTGCGCGAATAATCTTGTCATCGGTTTCGCCGGCAGGAACCCCAACCACAGATTCCGCACTGAAGCCGACACTGTCCCTTGTTTCTGGCACCGACTATTGATCTTGGGCCTTTGGCAAAAGTTCCAATTATTTATAGCCGTACCGACTGCACATTGGGCGACCCTGAACGGAAAAAGCGTGTTTCAGCGCCGATACAGTCGTCTTTTCCCAAAACCTGCGGAAAATTCTTCCGACGAAGCACCCGGTTTTTCCCGTCACAGTAGTTTCACAATGCCATATCGGCTCGGCTATTGTGCCGCCCCACCCCTCTATATACTAGTGGGCTGTGTGGCTGTCTTGACTCGCCGATCCAGCTGTCTTGCGCCAACCCCGACCCGGGTCGCTTTGAGCGGAATCCTGTAATGAGCCAACAATTCCAACATGATGTTCTGGTCATTGGCAGCGGTGCTGCCGGTTTGAGTCTCGCGCTGACCCTGCCGGGTCATTTGCGTATTGCCGTATTGAGCAAGGGCGATCTCGCCAACGGTTCCACATTCTGGGCGCAAGGTGGCGTCGCCGCCGTGCTCGACGATACCGATACTATCGAATCCCACGTCGATGACACCCTTAACGCTGGCGGCGGCCTGTGCCATGAAGACGCCGTGCGCTTCACCGTCGAACACAGTCGTGAAGCCATCCAGTGGCTGATCGATCAAGGCGTACCGTTTACCCGCGACGAACAATCGGGCACAGAAGACGGTGGTTTCGAATTCCACCTGACCCGCGAAGGCGGCCACAGCCATCGGCGCATCATCCACGCAGCGGATGCCACCGGTGCGGCGATTTTCCGAACCTTGCTGGCCCAAGCCAAAGAACGTTCGAACATCGAACTGCTGGAACAGCGGGTGGCGGTCGATCTGATTACCGAGCGACGCCTGGGCCTGGACGGCGACCGCTGCCTCGGCGCGTATGTGCTGAACCGTGCCACTGGCGAAGTCGACACCTACGGCGCGCGCTTCGTGATTCTCGCTTCCGGTGGCGCAGCCAAGGTTTACCTCTATACCAGCAACCCCGATGGCGCCTGCGGTGATGGCATCGCCATGGCCTGGCGTTCGGGCTGTCGGGTAGCGAATCTGGAGTTCAACCAGTTCCACCCCACTTGCCTCTATCACCCGCAGGCCAAGAGTTTCCTGATCACTGAAGCATTGCGTGGCGAAGGCGCGCACTTGAAGTTGCCGAACGGCGAACGCTTCATGTACCGCTTCGACAAACGCGCCGAACTGGCGCCACGCGATATCGTCGCCCGCGCCATCGACCACGAAATGAAGCGTCTGGGCGTTGATTGCGTCTACCTCGACATCAGCCACAAACCCGAAGCCTTCATCAAGACTCACTTCCCGACTGTTTATGAGCGCTGTCTGGGCTTTGGCATCGATATCACCCAACAGCCAATCCCGGTCGTACCGGCAGCGCACTACACCTGTGGCGGCGTGATGGTCGATCAAAATGGCCGCACCGATGTGCCAGGCCTGTACGCCATTGGCGAAACCAGCTTCACCGGCCTGCACGGTGCCAACCGCATGGCCAGTAATTCGCTGCTGGAATGCTTCGTCTATGCGCGCTCGGCGGCAGCGGACATCCTTGCGCAACTGGACGACGTCGCAGCGCCGGACGCCCTGCCCGTCTGGGACGCCAGCCAGGTGACCGACTCTGACGAAGACGTGATCATTGCGCACAACTGGGATGAGTTGCGGCGATTCATGTGGGACTACGTCGGCATCGTGCGCACCAACAAGCGCCTGCAACGGGCTCAACACCGCGTGCGTCTGCTGCTGGACGAGATTGACGAGTTCTACAGCAACTATAAAGTCAGTCGCGATCTGATCGAGCTGCGCAACCTCGCGCAAGTCGCTGAACTGATGATCAGCTCAGCCATGGAGCGCAAGGAAAGTCGCGGCCTGCATTACACCCTCGACTATCCGGACATGCTGCCCGAGGCACTCGACACTATTCTGGTGCCGCCCACCTACGCCGGCTGAACTTGAGCCGAACCCGCAGGCGCCGGTGCAAATCCGCCGCCTGCGAGTCGCGTGGTACACAGATTGATCTGACTCGCCATTCCCCGCGCAAACGAAAGCGCAGCACCACGATGAGCGGCAGCGCCAGACTGTCCGGTCGTAGTTGTATGGCTTGCCAGCCCCCTGCCTGATTCCACAGTTGCCAGCCATCGGCATCGCGACGCAAGCCACGAAATGCCTTCGGATGATTCAGCAAAATCTGTCGTGGCATCACCCAAAAACCGTGAAGCAGACAGGCGAAAGCCCCAAGCAGACTGGCCCAGAGTGGAATCGAAAGTAGAAACAACGAACCCAAAGCGAACGTCTGGGCCAGCAGATACGCCGCCAGCAACTGCCGTGAGGCATGCCAGCGGCATTCGAACGAATTACTTGGGCTGGACACGATCCAGGATCATGCGAACCATGCGCTGCAGTTCCGGATCTTCAGACTCGCTGCGCTCCATGAACCAGCCGAACATGTCCTGATCCTCGCACGTCAGCAGACGCACATAAAGATCGCGATCCACCTGATTCAACGTCGCGTAAACCTCCTGCACGAAAGGCACCAGCAGCACGTCAAGCTCAAGCATGCCGCGACGGCTGTGCCAAAAGAGGCGATTCAGTTCAACTTGTTCGACCATGGGGCCCTCCTCAAATTTGGCGGCAAGTATACAGCCCGCGCGCAAGTCGCACAGTCGGCTTTGGTCGGGCACCACCGATCCTTTATCAACTACCCATTTCAACAACGCGCCCTTATGATGTGCCCCAGTCTATTTACCCTGCGATGACCCATGGCCGATTCTGCTTTTTTCTGCACCCTGTCTCATGAAGGCGTTCTCGCGGTTCGCGGCGCGGATGCCGGAAAATTCCTGCAAGGCCAGCTGACCTGCAATATCAATTACTTGAGCGACACCCGGGCCAGCCTCGGTGCGCGCTGCACGCAGAAAGGCCGGATGCAGTCGAGTTTTCGCATTTTGCTCGAAGGTGACGGCGTGCTGCTGGCGATGGCCAGCGAGCTGCTGGAACCGCAACTGGCGGACCTGAAAAAGTACGCAGTGTTTTCGAAATCCAAACTGACCGACGAAAGCGCCTCTTGGCTGCGCTTCGGCCTGGCGCATGGCGACGCCGCACTGGCGAGCCTCGGTCTGGACCTGCCAGCCGAAACCGACAGTGTCGCGCACAACGAAGGCCTGATCGCGATCCGCGTCTCGCCGGATCGCGCCGAGCTATGGGTACCCGTCGATCAAGCTGAAAGCATCAGAGGCAAGCTAATCGCCGCCCTGCCTGAAGGCGAGTTGAACCAATGGCTGCTGGGCCAGATCCGCGCCGGTATCGGCCAAGTCATGCCGAGCACCCGCGAGCTGTTCATCCCGCAGATGCTCAACCTGCAAGCCGTCGGCGGCGTGAGTTTCAAGAAAGGCTGCTACACCGGCCAGGAAATCGTCGCGCGCATGCAGTACCTGGGCAAACTCAAGCGTCGTCTGTATCGCGTGAGCCTGGACGCCGCAGATTTGCCGGAACCGGGCACTCCGCTGTTCGCGCCGAGCCACAACAGCTCGATCGGCGAAGTCGTACTGGCTGCCAATGCCGGGAAAAATATTGAACTGCTGGCGGTGTTGCAGGCCGAAGCTGCCGAAGCGGGCGATCTGCATTTGGGCACCCTTGAGGGGCCAGCGCTGCACCTGCTCGATTTGCCCTACGAACTGGATCGCGACCGCGAAATCCAGCGCTGATCGCAGCATTTGTTGCAACACCCTAGAGAGTTTAAATGAGCGAACTGGCGGAAAAGGTCCAACAGGATTTGGTTGAGGCCATCGATAACGATGACCTGGTTCTGCCCACGTTGCCGGAGGTGGCCCTGCAAATTCGCAAGGCCGCTGAAGATCCGGAAATCAGCGTCAGCGACCTGAGTAAAGTCATTGGCCGTGACACCGCGCTTTCGGCGCGCCTGATCAAAGTGGTCAACAGCCCGCTGCTGCGTGCGGCGCAGGAAGTCACCGACCTGCACACCGCCATCACCCGCCTGGGTATCAACTACAGCAGCAACCTGGCGATCGGTCTGGTGATGGAGCAGATTTTCCACGCCAGTTCCGATGTGGTGGAACAGAAGATGCGCGAAGTCTGGCGCAAGAGCCTGGAAATCGCCGGGGTCAGTTACGCGCTGTGCCGTCGTTACACCCAGCTCAAACCCGATCAGGCGGCGCTGGGCGGTCTGGTGCATCAGATCGGTGTGCTGCCGATTCTGACCTACGCCGAAGATCACTACGAACTGCTGTCGGATCCGGTCAGCCTCAACCATGTGATCGACCATATTCATCCGCTACTGGGCGACAAACTGCTACGCGTCTGGGAATTTCCGGAGCGTCTGGTGGAATTGCCGGGGCTGTATCAGGACTTCAAGCGCGACTCGGCAGAAATCGATTACGTCGATCTGGTGCAAGTGGCGAGCCTGTATTGCCACAAGGACAGCGATCATCCGTTTGCGCGGATTGATCCACTCACGGTTCCAGCCTTCAGAAAGCTTGGAATCGACCCGGAGAACAAGGCGTTGTGCGCGGATCTGGAAGAATCGCGGACGATGTTTTACTGATCCGAGACCTTGTTGCTGCCATCGCGAGCAGGCTCACTCCTACAGGTGACCGCATTCCAATGTAGGAGTGAGCCTGCTCGCGATGAGGTCAGCCAAGGTGCCACAATCATCCAGCAATAAAACTGACCCGCACCTTCAACCCCGCCTGCTCGCCATCATGCAATGTGATCTGCGCCAGATGCGCGCGGCAGATCTCACCGACAATCGCCAAGCCCAATCCAGAGCCGGCCACCTGCTGATTACGCCGGTAGAAGCGCTCGAACACCCGATCACGCTCTTCCAGCGGAATCCCCGGCCCGTCGTCTTCCACCTCAAGCACCGCCGGCGCCGTCACGCGCAGAATCACATTGCCGCCCGGCGGCGTGTGCGCCAGTGCGTTGTCCACCAGGTTGCTCAGCAGCTCATTGAGCAGCGTCGGTTCGCCGCGCAACCACACCGGTTCATCCGCCTCCAGCGCCAACGCGACGCCACGTGCGTGTGCCAGTGGCGCCATGGCCATGCCCAGTTCCCGGGCCAATTGGCTCAGATCAAGTAGCTGCGCCCCGCCCTCGGCAATCGCCCGCGCGCCGTTCTCGACCCGCGCCAGCGAGAGCAATTGATTGGCCAGATGCGTCAGCCGATCGGTGCCTTGCGCGGAAGATTCCAGTGTCGTGCGCCAGACCTGTGGGTCACTTGAACGCAGGCCCAATTCCAGTCGCGCCTTCAACGCTGCGAGGGGTGTGCGTAATTCATGCGCGGCATCGGCGATGAACTGTGCCTGTCGCTCAAACTGGCCACGCAGGCGCTCGGTGAAATGGTTGAGCCCGCGCACCAGCGGCCACAGTTCATGCTGCACTTCCACCAGCGGCAATGGCCGCAAGTCGTCCGGCTGGCGCTCCTCGACTGCGGTGCGCAAACGCTCCAGCGGTCGCAATGCTGCACTGACGGCGAACCAGACCAACAGCAACGCGCCAATTGCCAACATGCCCAGGCGCAATAAAGTGTCGGCGGCCAGACTGCGGGCCATGCTGACCCGGGCTTCATCGGTTTCGGCGACGCGGATTTCCGCCATGCCGTTCATGTTGGGTTCGGTCACGGCTTTGAGCAGGCTGACCACACGCACGTTTTGTCCGCGATAAGTCGCGTTATAAAAGCGCGCCAAGGCCGGGTAGTCATCGGTCCTGGGGGTGCCGGGCGGCGGGCCGGGGAGGTTTTCGTAACCGGAAATCAGTTTCTGGTGGATGTCGTTGACCTGGTAATAAATCCGCCCGGCGCTGTCGTAGGCGAAGGTGTCGAGGGCCACGTAGGGCACGTCGGCACTGAGGCTGCCGTCACGTTGCGACAGACCGGCAGCAATGGTTCGCGCTGATGCCAGCAAGGTACGGTCATACGCGGTGTCGGCGGCTTCGCGCCCGTTCCAGTAAGCGCTCAAACCACTGGCGAGCATCAACACCACCAGCAATAACGCGAGGTTCCACAACAACCGCCAGCGCAGGCTGCTGGGCTTATGCATCGCGGCTTTCCAGCAGATAGCCGAGACCGCGGAAAGTCACGATCGCCACCGGTTGACCGTCGAGTTTCTTGCGCAACCGGTGCACGTAGATTTCGATAGCGTCGGGGCTGGCCTCTTCGTCGAGGCCGAATACCTGCGCGGCCAGTTGCTCCTTGCTCATCACCCGTCCCGGTCGGGCAATCAGCGCTTCGAGCACGGCCTGTTCACGGGACGTCAGCGTGAGCAATTCTTCGCCGAGGGTGAAGCGCCGCGTGTCGAGATCATAGGCCAGCACGCCGCAACGCTGCTGGCGCTCGCCGCCGAGCACACTGCGGCGCAACAGGGCTTTGACCCGGGCTTCCAGTTCAGTCAATTCGAATGGTTTGGCGAGGTAATCGTCGGCGCCCAGGTTGAGGCCATGCACGCGATCTTTTACATCACTGCGCGCAGTCAGCATCAGCACCGGCAGATTTTTTCCGCGAGCACGCAAGCGCGCCAACACCTCAAAACCGTCCATACGCGGCAGGCCGACATCGAGGATCACCACGGCATATTCCTCGCTGGCGAGTGCCAGGTCGGCGGCCACGCCATCGTGCAACACATCCACGGTCAGACCGGTGCTCTTGAGCGCTTGAGCAACGCTTTCGGCCAGTTGCAGATGGTCTTCGACGAGCAGAACACGCATGGATTTTTACCTCCTTCAGGGATGGCCGACGCCACGCTTTGCCGCGGAGTTTACAGCCGCAACCGCCGCTGTGAAGCCCGAAAACCGTGAAAGTCAGCTGAAAGGTTAGCGAAAGGTTAGCCCGTTAGAGTCGACCCACGGACAGTCCCGACTGCCGTCGCTGCTGCCACACAGCGTTACGAAAAACGCCACGAAGCGTTTTCGACCAATAAGAACAATAAACGGAGTACACCCGCATGCCTTCCATGCAGCCTCAGGCATTCACGCCTGCTCGCCCTTCCCGTTTCAGCCACGCCACCCTCGCCAGTGCCGCCGCCCTCGCCGGTTTTTCGCCGTTGAGTTTTGCCGACTTCATCGAAGACAGCAGCGCCACCTTCGAAACCCGCAACATGTATTTCAACCGCGACTTTCGCGATGGCACCAGTGCCCAGCAATCCAAGCGTGACGAGTGGGCGCAGGGTTTCATGCTCAATCTGCAATCGGGTTACACCGACGGCACCGTGGGGTTCGGTGTCGATGCGCTGGGCATGCTTGGGGTCAAGCTCGATTCGAGCCCGGACCGCACCGGCACAGGCCTGTTGCCAACCCACGATGACGGGCGTGCGGCCGATGAGTACTCCAAGGTCGGCCTGACCGGCAAAGTTAAAGTTTCCGCCACGGAACTGAAAATCGGCAGCCTGATTCCCGAACTGCCGATTCTCAAGCCCAACGACGGGCGCATCCTGCCGCAGACGTTTGAAGGTGGTTTGCTGACCTCCAAAGAGATCAAGAACCTGACCTTCACCGGCGGACGCCTGGAGAAAGCCAAGGATCGCGACAGCACCGATTTCGAGGACATCGCCCTCAATAACAAGAACAGCCGTTTTGCCGGCACCGCTGCCGGCAAGCACTTTGATTTTGGCGGCGTGGACTACAAGTTCACCGACAAGATCACCGGCAGTTACCACTTCGCCCAACTCGACGAAGTCTACAACCAACACTTCTTCGGTCTGGTTGCCTCGCGTCCGCTGGGCCCGGGCACGTTCGCCACTGACCTGCGTTTTGCCGTCAGTGACGATCAAGGCGCAGCCCGTGGCGGCGAGATCGACAACCGCTCGCTCAACGGTCTGGTCAGTTATGCCCTCAGCGGCCACAAGTTCAGCGCCGGTTATCAGCACATGTCCGGCGACAGCGCCTTCCCGTATGTCGATGGCAGCGACCCGTATCTGGTCAACTTCGTGCAGATCAACGACTTCGCCGGCGCCGAAGAACGCTCCTGGCAAGCACGTTACGACTTCGACTTCGCCAAGCTCGGCATTCCCGGCCTGAGCTTCATGAGCCGCTACTTGAGCGGTGACAACATCAAGCTCAAGAACGGTGAAGAAGGCAAAGAGTGGGAGCGCAACACCGAGATCAAATATGTAGTACAAAGCGGCGCCTTGAAGGATGTCGCCGTGCGTTTGCGTAATGCCACTTACCGCTCCAACTACTCCGCCCGCGACGCTGATGAAGTGCGTCTGCTGGTGAGCTACAGCGTTGCTCTGTGGTAATGCCCAACGGTCAATGCCCGTTGGTGAACAACACGTCGAATAACAACAATGCCCGTGGAGAATCGAATGAACCTGTCACTGCGTAAAGTTGCACTGGCCGCCAGTTGCGTCCTGTTTGCCGGCCAACTCATGGCCGAACCGAAACGTCCGGAATGCATCGCTCCGGCCTCGCCGGGCGGTGGTTTCGACCTGACCTGCAAACTGGCGCAAAGCGCGCTGGTCAACGAAAAACTGCTGACCAAACCGATGCGCGTGACCTACATGCCCGGCGGTGTCGGCGCGGTGGCATACAACGCTGTGGTCGCGCAGCGTCCGGCCGATGCCGGCACGTTGGTGGCGTGGTCGAGCGGTTCGCTGTTGAACCTGGCGCAGGGCAAGTTCGGTCGTTTCGATGAAACCAACGTGCGCTGGCTCGCGGCGGTCGGCACCAGCTACGGCGCCATCGCAGTGAAAAGCGATTCGCCCTACAAGACCCTCGACGATCTCGTTCAGGCATTGAAGAAAGATCCAAGCTCCGTGGTCATCGGTTCCGGCGGCACCGTCGGCAGCCAGGACTGGATGCAAACCGCGCTGATCGCCAAGGCTGCCGGGATCAACCCGCGTGACCTGCGTTACGTCGCCCTCGAAGGTGGCGGCGAAATCGCCACCGCCCTGCTCGGCGGCCACATCCAGGTCGGCAGCACCGACATCTCCGACTCCATGCCGCACATCCAGAGCGGCGACATGCGTCTGCTTGCGGTGTTCGCCGACAAGCGTCTCGACGAGCCGGAAATGAAAGACATCCCGACCGCTCGCGAGCAAGGCTACGACATCGTCTGGCCAGTGGTACGCGGCTTCTACCTCGGGCCAAAAGTCAGCGACGAAGACTACGCCTGGTGGAAAGCCGCCTTCGACAAACTGCTGGCCTCCGAGGAGTTCGCCAAGCTGCGCGATCAGCGTGAACTGTTCCCGTTCGCCATGACCGGTCCGGAACTCGACACCTACGTGAAGAAGCAGGTCGCCGACTACAAAGTGCTGGCCAAAGAGTTCGGCCTGATTCAGTGATCGTCTCTGTCTAGCGGCCGTAGCCTCCATTCTCGGGGGGCTGCGGCACAGGAGTTTCTCATGCTCTTACAACGCATTTTCGCCTCAGTGCTGTTGCTGGTTTGCGCCGGCCTGGCTCTGATGGCGTGGCCGTATCAAGCGGCTTTTTCCTACGAGCCGGTCGGCCCACGCGCCTTTCCCTTGCTGATGCTCGCACTGATGGGCACAGCACTGCTGTACATGGTGTTCCGTCCCGCGCCGATCAAACACAGTGAAGACGAGCCGCCGCTGGATCGCGCCACCCTGACCAAGATCGGTATCTGCGTCGTCCTGCTGCTGGTGTTTGCCGGCACGTTCGAACCCCTCGGATTCATCGTCGCCAGCATCATCACCGGGATTCCGATGGCACGTCTGTATGGCGGCCGCTGGCTGCCAAGCATCGTCATCATCAGCCTGATGGCTATCGGTCTTTACCTGCTGTTCGACCGTTTGATGGACGTTCCGCTGCCCCTCGGCCTGCTCGACGTTCTGGAGAACTGATATGGATACTCTTGGCTATTTGGGTCAGGGTTTCGGCGTCGCGCTGAGCCCGTACAACCTGGTCACCGCACTGTGCGGCACGCTGATCGGCACCGTCGTCGGCCTGCTGCCGGGCCTCGGCCCGATCAACGGCGTGGCGCTGCTGATCCCGATCGCGTTTGCTCTCGGCCTGCCGCCGGAGTCGGCGTTGATCCTGCTGGCAGCGGTGTACCTGGGTTGCGAATACGGCGGCCGGATCAGCTCGATCCTGCTGAACATTCCGGGCGAAGCTTCCACCGTAATGACCACCCTCGACGGCTACCCGATGGCCCGCAAAGGCCTGGCCGGTGTGGCCCTGTCGCTGTCGGCCTGGAGTTCGTTCATCGGCGCGTTCATCGCCACCTGCGGCATGGTGCTGTTCGCGCCGCTGCTGGCGAAATGGGCGATTGCCTTTGGTCCGGCGGAATACTTTGTGCTGATGGTCTTCGCGATTGTCTGTCTCGGCGGCATGGCCGGTGATCGGCCGTTGAAAACCTTTATTGCGGCGCTGATCGGCCTGTTCCTGTCCACTGTCGGCATCGACGCCAACAGCGGCGTCTATCGTTTTACCGGCGACAACATTCATCTCACCGACGGCATTCAATTTGTCGTGCTGGTGCTGGGTCTGTTCTCGGTCAGCGAGATCCTGTTGCTGCTGGAGAAAACCCATCGCGGTCAGGAGGCAGTGAAAGCCACCGGCCGGATGATGTTCAACTTCAAGGAAGCGTCTTCGGTGTTCGTGGTGAACATCCGTTGCGGCCTGCTCGGTTTTATCATGGGCGTGTTGCCGGGTGCCGGCGCGACGCTGGCCAGTGCCGTGGCCTACATGACCGAAAAACGCATCGCCGGTGCCAGCGGCAAATTCGGTGAAGGTGACGCCCGTGGCCTCGCCGCGCCGGAAACCGCCATCGGTGCTTCGGCCTGTGGCGCGCTGGTGCCAATGCTGACCCTCGGTGTTCCAGGTTCGGGCACCACGGCGGTGATGATCGGCGCCCTGTCGCTGTACAACATCACCCCGGGCCCGCTGCTGTTCCAGCAACAACCGGACATCGTCTGGGGCCTGATCGCGTCGTTGTTCATCGCCAACATCATGCTGGTGATCCTCAACATCCCAATGATCCGCATCTTCACCCGTATCCTTGCCGTACCGAACTGGGCACTGGTACCCGTGATCGCCATCATCACCGGTATCGGCGTCTACGCGGTGCACGCAACCACGTTCGACCTGTTCCTGATGGTCGGCATCGGCATCTTCGGTTACATCCTGCGCAAGCTCGACTTCCCGTTGTCGCCGGTACTGCTGGGCTTCATCCTCGGCGGTCTGATGGAGCAGAACCTGCGTCGTGCGCTGTCGATTTCCAACGGTGCACTGGAAATCCTCTGGTCGAGCCCGATCACCTTCGGTGTCTGGGTGCTGACCGCGATCATGCTGCTGATGCCACTGCTGCGCATCTGGCGCAAACGTTCGGTCGCGCGTCGCGCCATCGCCGATGTTTGATCGCGCCTCACTGAAATCCTGGTGGGGAACCCCGCTGGTCGGTCTGCTCGGTGGCTATGTCGCCAGCCAGATCGGCTGGCCACTGCCGTGGATGGTCGGCTCGTTACTGGCGATCATCCTCGTGCGCTGCCTGACCCCGTGGCAACTCACCGAAATCCCCGGCGGCCGCAAGTGCGGCCAATGGATTGTCGGGATCGGCATCGGCCTGCACTTCACCCCCGTGGTGATGGAGCAGGTGCTGAGTCATTTCGGTCTGATCTTCTTCGGCGCACTGGTCACCAGCGTGTCGGCGGTGGTCGGCGTGTGGTTGATGCGCCGCACCGGAGAGGACCGCGCCACGGCGTTTTTCTCGAGCATGCCCGGTGGATCCGGGGAGATGGTCAACCTTGGCGCACGCAACGGCGCCATGCTCAGCCATGTCGCGGCAGGGCAGAGTTTGCGCGTGCTGGTGGTCGTCCTGTGTGTACCGGCGGCGTTCAAATATCTGCTCGGTGACGGTGCGCCGATTGCTCACGCCGGCAGTGTCGATTGGCGCTGGCTGGCGATTCTGTTTCCGGCGGGCGGTCTGCTTGCCTGGCTCTGGCAGCGTTTGCGCCAACCCAATCCGTGGCTGTTCGGCCCGTTACTGGTGAGTACGGCAGTGAGTATCAGCTGGGATCTGCACATCGGTTTGCCCAATGGCGGCAGTCAGATTGGCCAGTGGCTGATCGGCAGCGGTCTGGGTTGCCACTTCAATCGACAGTTCTTTCGGCGCGCGCCGTCGTTCATGGGCCGCACATTGATCGGCACCGCGCTGACCATGTTGATCGCGACACTGGCGGCATTGGGCTTGAGTGCGCTGACCCATCTGGATCTGCGTTCGCTGACGCTGGGCATGATGCCCGGCGGGATCGCCGAGATGAGCCTGACGGCGGAAACCCTGCAACTGTCGGTGCCGCTGGTGACGGCGATGCAGGTGATGCGACTGTTGTTCGTGCTGTTTCTGGCGGAGCCGTTGTTCAAGTACTGGAACCGCAACCCCGAATAAAACCGCGTCACTGTGGCGAGGGAGCTTGCTCCCGCTGGGCTGCGCAGCAGACCCGATTGCTGCAAACCGGTTTCTTCTGACATACCGCATTCACAGGGGTTGCGACTGCTATGCAGCCGAGCGGGAGCAAGCTCCCTCGCCACAGATAAGCTTCAGTTTTTCAAACCGGCGGCAAACGCCACTCGATCGGCGTCTCGCCATTCTGCTCAAGAAACTTGTTGGTGCGGCTGAAGTGCCCGCAGCCCAAAAATCCGCGATACGCCGACAGTGGCGACGGGTGCACCGACGTCAGCACCAAATGCTTGGTCGCATCGATCAACTTCTGCTTGCTCTGCGCATGCGCGCCCCAAAGCATGAACACCAGATGCGGCTGGCGCTCGCTGACCAGTTCAATGATCCGATCAGTAAAAAACTGCCAGCCCTTGTCCTTATGCGCATTGGCGTTGGCGCGCTCGACGGTCATGGTGGTGTTGATCATCAACACGCCCTGATCGGCCCAGCTCTGCAAATAACCGTGGCTGGGGATATCGATGTTCAGATCGCGTTTCAACTCTTTATAGATGTTGACCAGCGATGGCGGTGCCGGCACGCCCGGTTGCACCGAGAAGCACAAGCCATGGGCCTGACCCGGGCCGTGATACGGGTCCTGGCCGAGGATCACCACTTTCACTTTATCCAGCGGCGTGGAATTCAGCGCACTGAAAATCAGCGGACCCGGCGGATAGATTTCCTTGCCGGCCGCCCGCTCCTGCTGCAGGAAGTTGCGCAACTCTGCCATGTAAGGCTGGTCGAATTCAGCACGCAGTGCCTCCTTCCAGCTCGGTTCGAGTTTGATACGGTCGTCAGCAGTCATGGTCATACCCGGCAAAAACAATGGGGCGAACCCTAGGAAAGCCGACCACGCTTGTCAATTGATCTGACTCACATTCGGCACTTTCCCCCACAGCGATCATACTGATCGTTCAAATTCCCGATCGAGGTCACGATGAATCTGCACTTCGAAGAACTCTCCGGCACCGACGGCGCCCGCATCGGTATCGCCAGCCTGGACGCTGAAAAATCGCTGAACGCGCTGTCCTTGCCGATGATCAACGCGCTCAGCGACAAGTTGAATGCCTGGGCCAAGGATCCACAAATCGTCTGTGTCTTGCTGCGCGGCAACGGCGCCAAGGCCTTTTGCGCCGGCGGTGAAGTGCGCAGCCTGGTCGAAGCCTGTCGCGCTCATCCCGGCGAAGTACCGCCACTGGCCGCACAGTTTTTCGCTGCGGAATACCGCTTGGACTACAGCCTCCACACCTACCCGAAACCGCTGATCTGTTGGGGCCACGGCTACGTGCTGGGCGGCGGCATGGGTTTGCTGCAAGGCGCGAGTACGCGGATCGTCACGCCGAGCAGCCGTTTGGCGATGCCGGAAATCACCATTGGCCTGTATCCGGATGTCGGCGCCAGTTGGTTTCTGGCGCGGCTGCCAGGCAAGCTTGGCTTGTTCCTCGGCCTGACCGGCGCGCACATGAACGGTCGCGATGCGATTGATCTGGATCTGGCTGACCGCTTCCTGCTCGACGAACAGCAGCCGCAACTGATCGAGGGCCTGTTACAGCTTAATTGGCAGGAACAGACCGCCATGCAACTCAACAGTTTGCTCAAGGCTTTGCAGCAGGAAGCACTGGCGCAGATGCCCGAGCCGCAGTGGCTGCCACGGCGTCGGCAGATCGACGAACTCCTCGACGTCAGCGACGTGACCTGCGCCTGGAAAGCCATCAGCCTGCAGCGTGACAGCAGCGACCCTCTCATTGCACGTGCGGCGAAAAACCTGAGCGAAGGCTCGCCGCTGACCGCGCATCTGGTGTGGGAACAGATCATTCGTGCACGGCATATGTCGCTGGCCGAAGTTTTCCAGATGGAATACACCCTGAGCCTTAACTGCTGCCGGCATCCGGAGTTCAGCGAAGGCGTTCGCGCTCGGTTGATCGATAAGGATCAGAAGCCGCACTGGCATTGGCCGGATGTCAGTAGTGTGCCGGATGCGGTGGTCGAGGCGCATTTTCACAAGGTCTGGGAGGGGCGCCATCCGTTGGCGGATTTGACGCAGTATTGAAATGCTGATTGCCCGCGATGGCGACCTCTTGGTTCCCATCGCGGCAGTTAAAATTGACGTACAAAGGTTAAATATTCAGCTCGTAAAACTTGATTATTTCGGCCAGCGCGAGTTGCGACTCTTCATTTTCCTTTACCAGAATATCTTCCACATCTCGCAATGGAGGAAGAGGATGTAAACGTTCGGCAATTTGCATCGCGGTGTAGTCTTGAACCGTTTTTCCTTCGCCTTTGACCCTTATGAATCCAATAGCGTTTTCGCCTTCAGAAAAATGTCTGGAGACTCGAATCTTGGGAGCCATGCCATAGTCGACCACTATTACAAGATCATCCTGATCGCGATGAAACCTCAATTGTTCAATAGTCAGACCCACTGCAGAAAAATCGATTCCATCAAACCCGCCACCCGTGTTGATGATCAAGTCTCTACCCAGTCCATCATATTGATAGAGATCATGACCTGCGCCACCGGACAGAGTGTCGTCGCCGGGGCCGCCCAATAGAACATCATCGCCGACACTACCGATAAGCACGTCATTCCCCCGCATACCTCTGATTTCACCTGCTCCGCTTAACGAGTCATTACCGTGACTACCCACCAGCGGGAGCGCCTGGCCTTCTCGAATGGATTTGAGATTGACCGCATTCTCAACCAAGAGACCGTTGTGGTAAGTATCCGGAGCAGGGCCGAGCTGACTGGAGCCCAACAGGTCTTTGAGATTGACGCTTGATCCATCCGCAAACTGTATGACTTCAATACCAGAACCCTCAATATCTCCTGCATTGGGCAAAACGATGCGAATCTTCTGAGACCCACCCCATTGAATATCCAATGTTGAATAGAGCATCCTCGCCCGAGGCGGATGGCGATGCGCGCTAGAATGCGGATCGGGTGCCAACTCAATATTTACCGTTTCAATCAACGTAGCGCCCCAACTGAGCTGCAACCTGCCCAGCGTCGCTTCATCAGGAAGAATGACCTGGTCTTTATCGATTGACCCATACTCGTCTTTCCATCCAGCGACACCTACTTCAGGCCGGTGAAAAACAGGCCCCAATACATCCGCCATAATAGTCGTAGCTCCGGCATGCGCCTGCACGATATAAGTATCGGCACCGTTTTCACCGTACAACAGATCATTCCCCGCGCCGCTGACTAAATGATCAGCGCCTTCAGAACCGAGCAGCGTGTCGTTGCCAGCCCCGGCTGACATGAAGGCACCCGGTATCCTGTCATTCATCGAACCATAATCAAGCAGGGAACCTGAATAGGCGACTATCACGTCATCGCCCGCACCACCATGGAAAATATTGCCGACTTCAACATTAACTCGCCCACCGGCATCTTCACCGTGAACGATCTTGTGTTTGATCGTTTTAGTTGTTACATCCCACCGAAACTCCTTGCGGACAGTTTCACCCACCGTGAAGCTTTCAGCGGGATACACGTACCACCCTTCGATTTCGCCTGATTCCTGTCTATCCGCAACTATTGCGTCACCTATTTTGAATGAAAAGCCGCTGGCAGCGCCCGATCGAAAATAACGTGGTTTCAAGGAGGACGGCGGCACTGCGCCCTCTTTTTTTACATCTCGGAAATTGGACCGGGATGTAGAATTTGACTGTCTTTCACTAAATACGGCATTCCCGTCGTTAGTCCCCATCCATTGCGGCGTTGCAGACAAGGTTGCCGTTTCGGTGCTTTCATTGATCAGATCCGAGTAGGTGGTATAACCAGTATCGTTGGTGAATATACGGTTACGAACCCAGACACCCTGGTTATTTAAAGTAAAGCCTGTTGCATGTCTGCTTGCGACCCGCTTTGCATTGAGCTGCGCGAGAAATCTGTCAGCCCAGCCAACCTTATTATCAATGGCATTACTTCGCTCCTCGCCAGGAGCAACGATGCCGGACTCGTCCGGAACATACACCGAATCGTCGTCTGCAATGATGTCTTTGTTCTCTTCTTTGGCCGGCCTCACCTCAGCCACTGGCGGTTCGACGATTTCAACGGCTGACAGCGTTTTTTTCATGACCTCCTGATAGCCGAGAACGCCACCATCGCTAAACGTGAACGTTGAATTCCTCCACTCCTCATGATTTCTGATAAGGATGGCGTCGCCTTCACCATTGGCCAACCGCAATACCCTGCCTACAGAAACATCAATGATGTCCGCTTTTAGACTTTCCGCAGAAAAACCAGCGCCGAACTTGATGATATTGCTGCCGCCAGAATCGGTGATGACATCAAGACCATCACCAGCCCCGAAGTAATAAATATCAGCGCCGTCATGGCCTTCCTGCACGTCGTTACCGGCACCGCCATCAAAAACGTTATCGCCTGAATCGCCGCGAAGGTGATCTACACCGTCCCCACCCAACAACGTGTCGTTGCCACCACCGCCCAGCAAGGTATCGTTGCCTGAACCACCGTCCAGATAATCTGCGCCGTGTTCGGCCTCGGCTGTCTGCTCGTAGTCGCCGGATAAAATGTCATCATCAGCGCCGCCGTAAAGTGTGTCGGCGCCCAAGCCCCCCAAAAGGGTATCGTTTCCTTCATCGCCTTGAAGGTAATCATTGTTGATTCCACCTGATTGCAGGTTGGACACATCACCATCCAGCGCGTCAGCTCCTGCTCCACCGATCAGGGTATCGGAGCCACCCATTCCCTGAAGAGTGTCATCGCCCGCTCCACCATCAAGTAAATCATTACCGTGATAACGAACCGGATGCTCAGCATAATCCCCGGCCAGCGCGTCGTTTCCTTCACCTCCGAACAGCAGATCATCCGCCCCGCCGCCCAAAAGTTTGTCGTCTCCCGCACCACCGTCCAGCAGGTCATTTCCAAAAAAGTGGGCGGCGTCACCGACTACGCCGCTAAGTACATCGTCATCCCCCTGGAGAGTGTCATTGCCTGAGCCACCATAAATCGCATCGGCTCCACCGTTACCAGCGAGCCAATCATCGCCACTTCCACCGTCCAATACATCGTCGCCATGGTGTTTGCTTTGCAGGCCACCTCCCCAGTCGAGGTTATCTCCCATCATTGTGTCGTTACCGCTTCCTCCGGCCAGCGTGTCATTCCCGCCATCCCCCGAAAGAAGATCATCTTCAGTTCCACCATCAAGCAAGTCCTCGCCCCATCCACCGTTGAGAACATCGCGACCGCCCTGGCCGTAGAGAACATCGTTATCGCCCTCCGTCGAACTATTAATTGAGGCTTTTGAAAAGACGGTTCGGTGACTGGTGACACCGCCGCCTATAAGAACTTCGACGCGTTTGAATCCCCATTTCTGCTCCAGCACGCCGGTCGCTTCATCCCCTGATAAAACGTCATCTCCCGCACCTCCAATCAGCGTATCCCGATCGTTACCGCCCAGAAGCACGTCCTGGGATGCCGTACCGATAAGCAAATCGTGGCCAGCACCGCCATCAAGCCAATCGCCTCGAACTGCTTTCCCTTTAGAGTCGCCAGCGGCCATGGCTTTTTCGAGCGTCGTCTGTTTATCCCCAAACAGACGATCGTTTCCAGCCTTGCCGAATAATCGATCAAAACCGCCAAGTCCGAGAATGACATCGTCCTTAGCAGAGCCGTAAAGCACATCGGCCTTGTTTCTGTGTTTTACGTTGGCCAATAGCAAGGCGTTGCCCAACTCATCGTATGAGAACTGATCCCCCGGAACATGGGGGTCGATATCTTTCGCTTTCCAGTCGCCCTGAAGTACCAGATCGGGAGCAGAGGCCGCATGGCCTTGGTATTCAGGAAGTCGGATGCCTAGCATCCCGGGGCGGAAGTTCTTGATAACGATGAGATCGTTCAGGCCATATTTGATGTTGAGCGTGGGTTCAGTGAGTTCTTCGATGAGGGTCAGGGTGATGGCCTGATCCTCGGTAGACCAGACATCGCTCAAAGGGGCGTGGCGTTTGAGTGAAGGAATCGGCAAACCGTTGATCCATAGCTGCCCATTGGCGTCGACGTCGAAGATCTCATCGATGCCATCACCGCTGGAAAACTCATAGCGGTCGCTGCCTGCGCCACCGATCAAAGAGTCGTTACCCTTTCCTCCGATCAAAACATCATCACCGGCCATTCCGTACAGCGCATCATTGCCGTCGCCTCCGGCAAGCAAGTCGTTGCCGCTTCCACCCTCGATGACATCGTGACCTGCCTGCCCGTTGATCGTGTCATTGCCCGCGCCGCCATACAGATGATCAGTGTTCGCACCGCCCGCGAAAGACCGCGCGCCGTCATCACCGAACATGACCAGCGGATTCAACACACCGGTCGTCATCGGCACCTGTTTGGCTGAAGCAAGATCGGAGTAGGAAAACTTCTGCGGCGAGTGTTCTCCAAGCGAGCCCTGAGTTCGGGCAATCAACCGGGCCAACATCTGCGCACGATCGACGAGCCATTGCGCGGTGATGAAACCTTCGCCGGTCAACGGATCGTAGAGTTCCAATCCGCGTCCGGGGTAACCTTCAGCTCGTTCAATGACGACTTCACTGAGTTGCTTCAGGGAATTGCGCAACGCCAGGCCGATGGGTGTCGACTCGCCAGCCAGTTTTGCCCATGAGTTCGCGTTTCCGTATTCGCCTATTGATTGGGTGACGATGGTTTGGCACTGCTCTGGGGAGAATGCCGAGAAGAATGCGTAAGCGTTGGGGGCGAAGGTTTCATTGGTTGTCGGCGTAGCAGCGGAATCGCCATCGTAGGTGCGCCTGAACATGTCGAAGAATTCGTTCAAGCCATGGCGCAGTATCAGGTCGACCACGACTGAAACCGGCGTGCCTTTCACTACATGCTGAATCAGCGGATTCAGGCTGCCACTGGCGAGCGCGATATTGATCTGCTCTGGCACCACGGAAAGCAGACTTTGCAATGGATTGACGCCGAAATTACTGATCGCCGCTCGCAGGCCGACACTGTAGGAATCGATGGCGAACAGAATATTTTTATAGTCATCAAGCCTTTTGGCTTTTGCTTGAGTCGGCGGGCCGCCATCTTCCCCTTGCGAATCACCAGCGGAGATCAATCTCCAGGTTTCATAGGGCGGCGCTCCACCCAACAGGCTGAACCCGACTGTCCCGGACCAGCCGGCGTTATGGCTCACGGCTGTATCCTTCTCTCCGCAAGCCTCAATAAACAGTGCCCTGCCGATCGCACTGGCATCAATCTCTGCAATCTGGCTGATGGTTGGAACCGTCCACGGTGCCAGTCGACCTGCGAGAGATCCGTCGATCAAGGTATTGATGAAATTGGCGGCGACCTGATTCGATGACAGTTGCATCAGGTCTTCACTGACGATTTTATTCAATCTCAGTTCACCTTGCCGCGAGGTATAACCGCGAATCAGGGCAGAGTAGGCACCGTTTCCACCGTTGGCATCAATGGCCACGGCAAGCCAGAGCCTGGCACTTTTCAGAATTTCTCCCGCTTCTTTATCGACAGCGGCAACCTCAGAGACTCTTCTGCCAACAATATCGAATAGTTTTTGATACAAGGGAGCGCAATCCGTGTCTGCTAATCTGAGCGCAAGATATTCGTTATCTTCAGAATCGAACGCCAGACCTTTGCAAATATTTGCTGTATTTAAAATTTCTGTTTTTTCCAGATCACTAAAAACATAACTCATTGTTACTTCCTTGTAATAACAGAGCGTGAAAAATAATCACTGAGAAACTTAAGCATCTCAGGTGCTTCGCGTAATGACGATAGACCGAGACTTACCCGACCGTGGCCGCCGGCAAAATCAAAACTATGCAACTCCACGGTACAAAAAAAGTTCAACCTTCCAAAATCCAGATTTGCCAATTCGGCTCTGCTGAGCTTTGCCAATTTCCTATCAGTCAGTTCTTCCTCAGAAGCTGGGCGAATCAAGCCGTTACAGCTTATCAATCGAGGAGTTCCATCACGCCGCGGCCAGTCAGCAATGACAAACTTTCGAACGGAAGCCTCATTCTTGAAATGCGGCGGAGGTGCATTAAGCCAAAGCTCCAGCCCAGGATAATTTTTCAACTTCACAATCAACTCATCCGGCCAGTTGACGTGCCGATAGCCCCGCTCATGAGGTTCGGTAATTTCTTTTCTGGTATAAAGCCCGGCAGTCACTTTATAAAGACGCCAACTTTCAGGAATGGACTTCAGGCTCTGATCCTGGTACCGGCGGACCCCCGTCCCGGTCCACCAGAAATGGCCCTTGAGAGTATTGGCCAGACACGCTTTTTTATTCGACAATTCCGGCATGCCAACATAAAACTCCGGGACCAGAGTCTTATCCACATAGCTGCCGCCCAGTATGGGCACCTGCTTCATGCTCGCCAGCTTCTTTTGACAGGCCTCCTGATCCGCGTAGTAGATTGCCATTGCCTCGGCGATTTCTTCTTCACGGATATAAAAACCTACTACGCAATAACAGACATAAACAAACAAGCCATACTTCAACAACTTCTTAAACCATTTAACCAATTGCTTACGTGAAATCCGGAGCATTTCAAATCTCCCTGTCAAACTGAGGAGCAGGCTGTTTCTTCAGATAGCCGGACGTCGCGCTTTCAAACACCTCAAAGTATTGTTTCGCGCCGTACTCCACATCAAATTTGCTCGCCGTCAACTTTGCGGCGCTGCGAAGGCAGTCGTACTCATCAACGGAATCAAGAACCTCGGCAATACGTTTGGCGATACCGTGATGATCGAAGAAATTCACCAGCATTCCATTGTGACCATCAACGATCACCTCCCTTACCGGAGGCGTATCCGATGCTACTACCACACACCCAGTCGCCATCGCCTCCAGTAACGACCACGACAAAACAAACGGATACGTCAAATAAACATGAACCTTTGAACACTCCAGAATTGCCCGGTAAGTCTGGTAAGGAAGCTTCCCTGTGAAATGAACGGTGGAATGATCGAAACTTACCTCTGCCTCCATCCTGCTGCGCCAGTTTGCATAGCCAACCGGCTTACACCCGTAACTGACGTCATCACCGCCCACTACGATAATCTGTGCATCGGGACACTTAGCCTGAATATGCGGGATCGCTCGCATAAAACTGTGAAACCCGCGATAAGGCTCAAGATTCCTTGCGACATAAGTAACGATCGGTTGCCCAGCTCTCAGCTCGACGCCATTGGGCAACCTGACGATCCCAACTTTCGCCAGGTAAGCACTTTGAATGACGCCCTCGTGAATAACCCGAATGGCCGACTGATAAGCGGCCGGAAACAGACTGCGCTGCCACCGCGTAGGCGCGATGGCAATGTCACATTGTTCGAGATTCAAAAGATGTAGCGAATTGAGCACTCGCAGCCTTGATGACTCTCTTGTGGCTCGCGGGAATTCAGGGTCGAACCCGGAATCCGCGCCCTGCGCTCGATAGTAATATTCGCAATAGTGAATAAGCGGCGTGTCAGGATAGACATCCTTGACGAAGAGCGTTTCCCCCCATCCGGGATGAGCGAGAATCACGTCTGGCCGATAACCCGAATGTTTCAGCCTGCTCAGAATTTCAAAAACCTTCTGTCCATCAATCACCGCTTGTTCGTAACGGGTCAGATAGGGATGAATATCGCCTGGTGCTCTGCTGGCAGCTCGGTATCGATATATTTTCACCTCTGCGATACCCGGCGCCGTATCCCGACCTATCGCCAAAACCTCATAACGCCTGTCAATCGCCGCCAGCACCACATGACGGAACTGGCCCGGAAAGTTTTGGTGAATCACAAGAAGCTTCATAGCGGCATCGTCCTTTTATTCTCCGCTATTGAACTGAGTCTTGCTCACCTCGATCGGCAGGAACAAACGCTAACAAATGCAAGGGAATGAAACTGTAGGAAGCGTCTGGGAATGCCCTAGGAGATGGCTAATGGGACGACTTTTCGACGGGCATAAAAAAGCGGCGCTCAAAGCGCCGCTTTTCATTTGCGGGTGATTACCAGCGATTGCCCCGTCCATTGTGGTCGCCCCGACCGCTGTGCCGGTCGTAGTTGCCGCGACCGCGATGATCGTTGTCCCAGCCTCCGCGACGATGGCCGTCCCAGCCGCCACGATCATTGCCATGCCAGCGACGGCTTTCGTAGTAGCGCGGTGCAGGTTGATAGTAGCGTGGCGCCGGCTGGTAATAGCGCGGTTGCTGGTAGTAACGCGGAGCTGGTTGGTAGTAGCGCGGAGCTGGTTGGTAGTAGCGCTGAGCCGAGTAATACGTGCTGCCGCCGCTGTAGTAAGTGCCACCTGTGTTGTAGTAAGCCGGTGCGGGTGAGGTGTAGACCTGTGAGCTGTAATACGAGTCCGCGTAGGAATACGGGACGCAACCGGCAACGGAAAACATCAACGCAGCAAGCAGAAGAATTCGTCTATACATGGCGGCCTCCTGGACCGCGGGTAGCCACACCAGCGACGCTGGCAGGCGTCAGTCGTTTATTCGGTGACTGACGCAAAATCAGACAGCGTTTTCGGCATCTGGTGCGTTCCCGCAACAAGTTGAAACAAGTGATTGATGAAACCTTGTTCATCCGCCAACGCCGTCATTCAGCCGCTGATTAGTGGTGCCCACCGTGGTATCCGCCGCCGTGATAACCCCGTCCGTAATACCCGCGATAACCGTATCCGCCGTAGTAATAACGTGCGCCGCCGTAGTAGCGCGGGCCGTAATAACCACCGTAGTAATAAGGTGAGTAATAGCCGGGATAGTAATAAGTGGCGGGATAAGCATCGTAGGGACCGGCGTAGTAGTAACACCCGGACAAGCCCAGACTGAACACCGCTCCAAGCAGTGCTCGACGCAACGTTTTTGAAATATGCATGACGGCCTCCTGAAAGACCCACGGCCGCAACAGGACAGCGCAGCCGATATAGCTTTGACTGGCTCGGTTCGAGCAAGTGCCCGGTTCGATGCGGCTTCAGATCAGTGGTGTTGAAACCCTGGAAATCCCACAGGTTGATGTCCGATACCGGAGCGACCATTCGCGCCGCGCATGGAGCAGTTATTTCCGCGCAGTGCCACTAGAATGCTTGCCATCGGGCCACTGCCAACGGAACTGCCATGCCGCTTCGTTCTCCGCTGTATTCCCAACGCTCACTGGTACTGACGCTGGTCGCCCTGCTCGGTGCCGGTTTTCTCGCCACCTCACTGCTCAGTTACTACGCTTCGCGCGCGTCGATTCGCGACAACATCGTCAACACCGAACTGCCACTGACTTCCGACACGGTCTATTCGGAAATCCAGAAAGACCTGATCAGACCGATCCTGATTTCCTCGATGATGTCCCGCGACACCTTCATGCGCGACTGGGTAGTGAACGGTGAGCAGAATCCCGAGCAGATGACCCGCTACCTCGACGAGGTCATGACCCATTACGGTGCCTACACCGCGTTCTTCGTTTCCAACAGCACCCTCACCTACTACCACGCCAAAGGCGTGCTCAAGCAGGTCAGAGTCGATGAGCCACGGGATGCCTGGTACTTCCGCGTGCGCGACATGAAAGACCCGTACGAGATCAACGTCGACCCGGATCTGGCCAACAAGGACAACCTGACCTTCTTCATCAACTACAAGGTCTACGACTACCACAATCGCTTTATCGGCGCGGCCGGCGTCGGTCTGACCGTAGATGCGGTGATCAAGCTGATCGACAAGTATCAACAGCGTTATCAACGCAGCGTGTACTTCGTCGACACCTTCGGCCGACTGGTGTTGACCGGTGTCGAGGGCGGGCCTGAAGGCGCGCATATCGGCCAAAGTCTCGGTGAACTCGAGAGCATGAAAAGCCTGGTCAGTCAGTTGCCGAAACCACACAGCGGCAGCTACGAATACTCCGCCCATGGCCAGGGGCATTTTCTCAACGTGCGGTTTATTCCGGAGTTGAACTGGTACCTGTTCGTCGATAAACGCGAGGACGGCGCGCTGAGTGAAATCCGCCAGTCGCTCTATCTCAATCTGTTGATTTGCCTGTTGGTGACGTTGATTGTGTTGGCGTTGCTCAACCGCGTGATCAAACGGTTTCAATCGAAGATCCAGGCCCAGGCTACCCTCGACAGCCTCACCGAATTGCCGAACCGCAGAGGCTTCGATCTGCTCGCCGCGCAAGCCCTGCACGAAGCGCAGCGTGAGACCAAACCACTGACCGCGCTGCTGCTGGATCTCGATCACTTCAAGGCATTGAACGACACCTACGGGCACATGGCCGGCGATCAGGTGCTGATCGGTTTTGCCCGCGACCTGCAAAGTTGCCTACGCCATGCCGACATCGTTTGCCGCTGGGGCGGTGAGGAATTCATTGTTTTGCTCAAGGACACCGACGGCGACACCGGTCAGAAAATTGCCGAGAAGATCCGCCAGCACGTAGAACAGCACGAATATGCCTACAACGGCTACAGCCTGAATCTGACCGTTAGCATCGGCGCCACCACCCTGCAACGCGATGACACCTTGCACAGCCTGCTATCCCGGGCCGATCATGCGATGTACCGGGCCAAACAAACCGGCCGCAATCGCACCTGCGTGGAACTGCCTCACTCGACTTATGCCTGACCTCAGCGAAAAACCCGACCATTGCCCGGCCTGCGGCGCCCGTAACGACTGCAGCCTGGCCGACCCGCGCACCGCCGACCGCGAGTGCTGGTGCTACGGCGTCAGCATCGACCCGGCGGTACTCGAAGCCTTGCCGCCGGAACTGCGCAACAAATCCTGCCTGTGCCCGCGTTGCGCGCAGGTCGAGGCGCAACTGCAAGCGGTCAAACGGCCGATCCCGTAAGATGCGCGGCCCTTCACCCACTGAACTCTGAACATGCGCGTCGACCGTTTCCTCAGCAACCTGCCCCGCTACAACCGTCAGCAGGTTCGCCTGTTGCTCGTGGAAAAGCGCGTGCGTGTTGACGGAAAAGTCGTCAGCGATCCGCACAGCGAAGTGCTGGAATTCAGCCGCGTCGAAGTCGATGACGAGGTGCTGCAACTGGGCAAACCGGCGCGTTACTTCATGCTGCACAAACCGCCGGGCTGCGTCAGCGCCACCCGCGATCCGCAACATCCGACCGTGCTCGACCTGATCGACGAACCGGACAAGGACGATCTGCACATTGCCGGACGTCTGGATTTCAACACCACCGGTTTGATGCTGATCACTAACGACGGCAACTGGTCGCGACGTCTGACTCAGCCGCAAACCAAACTGCCGAAGGTCTATTACGTCGAAACCGAACAGGACATTGGCGCGCAATATGCGATCACGTTTGCCGAGGGCATCTACTTCGCCTTCGAAGACCTGACCACGCAACCTGCACAGTTGGAACTGCTCGGCCCGAGGTCGGCGCGCCTGAGTATCGTCGAGGGTCGCTACCATCAGGTGAAGCGCATGTTTGGCCACTTCAACAACAAAGTGCTGCGCCTGCACCGCGAATCCATGGGCCAATTGCGGCTGGATGACGCGCTAAAACCGGGCGAGTACCGCGCTTTGCGCACCGAAGAGATTCATTTGTTCTAAGCCCGCGACCGCTCAGCAGAACTTGTTGAACAATTTACCAACGGCACTTGCGCGATCCTGATCCCCCTGCTTGAATCAGGACGTCGGCCAAATTGTGACCGATGAGTCACAACATACTTCCAAGAAACTTTTTGCCGGTCGTCAGCCCTCTGGGTTGCGCCTCAGCCGGCAGACTGCCCGCCAATAACAATACCCGTCGACCGCTGTCATGGATCGACATGGGCCAAGCAAATTCCAGGCGTATGCCTACCTGTCACAAAGCTCGTGCAATCTCTTTTTGCGCGCATACCCGCTTGCTTGCCAGGAGTCTTATGACATGAGGCCAGAAATCGCTGTGCTGGATATACAGGGTCAGTATCGGGTTTACACGGAGTTCTATCGCGCAGACGCCGCAGAAAAGACCATCATCCTGGTCAACGGCTCGATGGCCACGACTGCGTCGTTTGCACAAACCGTGAAAAACCTGCACCCGCAATTCAACGTGGTCTGCTATGACCAGCCCTACGCGGGTCGGTCAAAAGCGCACAACCGCCACGAGAAACATCTGACGAAAGAAATCGAAGGGCAGATCCTGCTGGAGCTGATCGACCACTTCGCTGCCGAGCACGTGCTGTCGTTCTCCTGGGGCGGCGCCGCGACCCTCGTTGCTCTCGCGCACCAGCCTCGGCGCATCGAGAAAGCCGTGATCAGTTCGTTCTCGCCGGTGATCAACGCGCACATGCTCGATTACCTGGAACGCGGCGTCGATTACCTCGGCCAGCGCGACGGCGACCGGGTCGGCCATCTGGTCAACAACACCATCGGCAAACACCTGCCGTCGCTATTCAAACGCTTCAACTATCGCCACGTCAGCAGCCTGGCCGAGCATGAATACGGGCAGATGCACTTCCACATCAGTGACGTGCTGCACAGTGACCGTCAGTGCTATTTGAACGCGGCGAAGAAAATCAACGTGCCAGTGCTGTTTCTCAACGGCGAATGGGACGAATACACCGCCGCCGAAGATGCGCGCCTGTTCGGCAACCATGTGGCGCAAAGCACGTTCACCACGGTGCAGGCCACCGGGCACTTCCTCGACATGGAACACAAGGCTGCCTGCCGCGATAGCCAGAACGCCCTGCTCGGCTTCTTGAAACCGGCGCAGCAGGCGAGCCGAACGCGTTACTCGTTTGTTCAGGATCAACATGCATTGGCCATTTGAAAGCGTGTCATCGCGAGCAAGGCTGTGGAGCAAAATTTTCGTGAACGAAAGCCACAGCGCTTGCCCGCGACTGACCGATTACACCGCTGTAATGCCATGCGCACAAAAGAAAACTTCAAATCCGTGGCCGAGTCTGGTACAAAGTCAGCCGCTCTGAGCGGGTGTCGTATAATGGCATTACTCCAGCTTCCCAAGCTGATAACGAGGGTTCGATTCCCTTCACCCGCTCCAATCGAATTTTTGTCCCACGTCGTGCTTTTGACGGGGGATGCAGGAACAGAAAAAACCGGCCTTGATGGCCGGTTTTTTTGTGCCCGGAAAAAGATCCATGACTGGTATTCGAAGCTACGCAAAACGCCGCAACACACTCTCCGTTCCCTCGACACCTCCCTATCTAGACTGCTTTAGGCCACTGAACTGAATACGCCCTCTACCGCTCGGTAGTTATAGTGTTGATCACAGAAAATCAGTAGGTATAGCACCCACCAATCACACCACAAGGAGGTGTTGTGAATAGCCGTTTTTTAATCGGCCAACTCGTTGCGGACGGTTGGTATTTAGTGCGTGTCAGAGGCAGCCATCATCACTCGACCAAACCTGGACTGATTACGGTACCGCATCCGAAGAAAGATCTGCTGAAGAAAACGGCCATCAGTATTTTGCAGCAGGCGCTGCTTTGACGCTCTCAGTCGACGGCACCCTGGAGGAACGAACATGCTCTACCCGATTGCGATTTCAATAGGTGATGAGGAACACGCCTGGGGCGTGGAAGTACCGGATATTCCCGGCTGCTTTTCGGCGGGCGATGATCTGGATGATGCCGTTGCCATGGCCCGCGAAGCCATCGAGGGGCATTTCGAGATTCTGGCCGAAGACGGTGCACCGATACCGCCTGCCAGCAAACTCGGCGTGCACGTGACCAATCCGAAGTATGCGGGTTGTGCATGGGCAGTAGTGGATATTGATGTCGTGAAGTATTTGGGCAAGGCCCAGAAACTCAACATCACACTGCCGGGGCATTTGCTCAATCGCATTGATGAATATGTGTTGCATCACCCGGAGGAGAAAAGTCGTTCCGGGTTTCTGGCTTCGGCGGCGTTGAAGGTTTTACAGCAAGGTTGACGTTTCCTGAGCATCAGATTTATGGCGAGGGTGCTAGCTCCCTCGCCATAGGTTTTCAAAGAACCGGCGAATCTTCCAACATTACAGTTCCCCAACACTCCACCGGTTCCCACGTTCCCCCCATACCCGCTAGCATTTCCCCATCGACCACCACCCTCCCCCTGCGCGGCCATCGACGAATACGCGTTTTCACTTTCGAGGGACTCTCAATCGCGGCCACTTCGCCGCTGACGACTGAACTCAAAAGAGCACTTCACCCATGACTCAAAACATTTACGACGATCCCGGTTTTTTCCACGGCTACAGCCAGATGAACCGCTCCATCGGCGGCCTCGACGCGGCGCCTGAGTGGCCGGCGCTCAAGGCGTTATTGCCGTCCATGCACGACTTGAACGTGGTGGATCTGGGTTGCGGTTATGGCTGGTTCAGCCGTTGGGCCATCGAGAATGGCGCGGCGAGCGTGTTGGGGCTGGATGTCTCGGAGAAGATGCTGGAGCGTGCGCGCGAAACCACCTCGGCGGCGAACATTCGTTACGAACGCGCTGATCTTGAACAGCTGGACTTGCCCCTATGCAGCTTCGATCTGGCCTACAGCTCGCTGGCGCTGCATTACATCAAGGATCTGCCGGGGCTGTTTGCCCAACTCTATGCCGCGCTGAAACCGGGTTCGCACTTTGTGTTTTCCATCGAGCACCCGATCTTCATGGCGCCGCGCAATCCCGGCTGGCTGATCGACAGCGAGGGGCACAAGCGCTGGCCGCTGGACAGTTACCAGATGGAAGGTGAGCGGGTGACGAACTGGCTGGCCGACGGTGTGATCAAGCAACATCGCACGGTCGGGACATTGCTCAATTCGCTGATCGCTGCCGGCTTCACCCTTCGCCACCTCGACGAATGGGGCCCGAGCGATGCCGAAGTGGCGGCACAACCGGCGTTGGCGGAAGAGCGCGAAAGACCAATGATGATGTTGGTGGCGGTGCAACGTTGAGGCCGAATCTATCAACCGGCCAGCCCGGGTTTTAGAGTGATAATGCGCGGGCGATTGAATCGCCCGCTTTCCATTGGACAGCAGAACATCCAGCGCACCCACACGTGCGTCGAGGCAGTACCCACACTCAAGGAAGCAAGATGCAGATCACCCAGGGACAACGGCTACCACTGTCAAAAATTCTTCAGGGGCAATCGCTCACTCTCGCCATACAGATTCAGTCCAGCGATGTCATCGATTTCGTCTGCTTCGGCGTCGACGCGCAGGGCAAGCTTTCCGACGATCGCTACATGGTCTTTTTCAACCAGCCGAGCACACCGTGCGCCAGCGTAAAAATCGAAGATCAGGGCCGTTTTCAAATCAATCTGGCGCAGACTGGACTGCCCTTCGAGAAACCAGATCACTATGTTTACCCTTCCTTGTAGTTACGCCGAATGCCGAAACATTTTCTGAGAGCGTCCGTCTCACATCCGCCATTGGGTGCGGACAGTACCGTCTTCCGCTGCAAACTCAAGAGGAACATTCAGCAATGGAACTGGCGCTCTCGGAACGCCATGAGCACTTCCCGGGTTTATTGTCGGGTCGCCACAATAAACAGACGCGGGAACGGCAACAGCACCGAACCATCGGCCATCGCCGGGTAAGCCTTTTCGACTTCGGCGAGATATTGCTGCAGATATTGCGCCCGTTCGCTTTCAGTCAAAGGGCTCAGGAACGGAATCAAGCCGCTGCCCTTGAACCACTCGACAACGCCCGCCGCACCGCCCGCCAATTGATGGTGATAGGTGGTGCGCCACACATCGACTCGTGCGCAGTGCGGACGCAACATCGAGAAGTATTCGCTGGCACTCGCCATGTCAGTGCGCTGCCCCGCTGCACCGGCAAGCTTGCTGGCCCACGGCCCGTTTGCGGCCACTTCGCGCATCAACCGGTGGGAGGGTTCGTTGAGGTTGTCCGGCATCTGGATCGCCAGACTCCCGCCAGACGCCAGTTTGCCCGCCAGCGCCGGCAACAACGTCGCGTGGTCCGGCACCCACTGCAACACCGCATTCGCAAAGATCACATCGTAAGGGCCTGCATCGGCCCAGCGATCAATCTCGGCCACATCGAACTGCAACTGCGGCAAGCGCTTGCGTGCGGCGTCGATCATGTCGGGCGAGCTGTCCAGTCCGCTGACCTTTGCTGTGGAAAACCGCTGCACCAGCAACTCTGTCGAGTTGCCCGGACCGCAACCGATATCGACCACCGCTCGCCCCTGCACCGTGGGAATCGCCGCCAACAGATCGCGGGCCGGGCGGGTGCGTTCATCTTCAAAAGCGACGTATTGCTTGGCTGACCAACTCATTGCGTTCTCCTGTCGGGGGCATTCCAACGGTTCGTCACGATACAGGCAGCGACGCGAGCAGTTCCAGAGTGACTCGTTGCAAAGCATTTCAGCTCAATAGCTTATTGCCAAGCCGTCTAACTCGACGCGCTGGTCACCGTTCGTCGAGCCAGTCAAAAGCGATTTTGACAGCATAAAAATCCTGCCTATAGTCAAGTTGCGGCAGTCGGAAGGAACCCGACCCATAGGATTTCGTGCAAGGAGCACGGCCTGTTCATCTGTCATGACTGGTGGGTTCCCCCAGTAGTGTGCTCGCAAACGCCATACGGCAAGCAAGCGTCGTCGTGCCTGCGCTGCAGTCCGACGTTCACTATGAAAAAAGGAGCGTTACCATGTCTCGAGTGACGGATATTCTGGTTTCCATCGACACTGAAACCATTCTGAAAAAGTATCCAAACATCAGCAAGGATCCGAAGAACCCCACGCTGATCGACTGGCATCATGTGTACATGGTCACCAATCAGGACAACGTCGTCAGTGGCCAGGCCGGGGGCGAACTGGACCTCAAGGCGCAGGTCGGCGACTTGATCCGCTGGCGTGAAACCAGCCTGTCGCAGAGCTTCGAACAGGCGGTGATTTTCTACAAATTCATCGGCAACGCCGGTGCCGACCTGATCTCGCCCCCCTCCCCGCGCAAGGCCACTGCCTGCGTAGCAGTGCCTAATCGCGAAAACCCGTCAGTGCCGAGTTGCCAGAAAGTCGATAACCACTATTGGTCCTCCGAGACCCTTGATTGCGGTCGCGTGACCTATCACTTCCACTTCCTGATCGTCGATCGCAACTGCCAGATCATCGGCTGCTGCTCGTGGGATCCGTTCATCTCCATCCACAACTGACGATGCGCAGGATCCCTTGGCAACGAGGGATCCACTCGATCCGATGCCGCCCCGGCCGGAACAGGATGTCTTGCCTCGACCGAAGCGGCTGCCGTCTGGCGTCAACATCATGAAAGGAATCCATGATGACTTCCGAACCGATCCCGTCACCCTCTACCGCCGTCAACAACGCGCATAACGTGTTGCTGATCTTCGATGCTGAATCAGTACTCGCAAGCAATCCCGACCCGAGCCAGGATGCCGCCAATCCGACACGCATCACTGATGGCCTGGTCTTTTTCATCACGGGTAACAACTCAAAGAAAAATGTTACAAATGACAGCAAATTAACATTACCTGTCGAAATTGGCCGCGACCTGCACTTTCGTGGCCGGAGCGTCAGCCTGATCGCTGAACACAGCGTAGTGATCTACAGCATGACCGTCGGTAACAGCGCCGTACTGACCGATCCGCTGCTTGAGGTTCACCCTGGCGTCACCGTCCCCGCCCCGGACCCCAGCCACCCGACAACCCCGGGCAGCCACAAGGCTGACGATCATTACTGGGCCTGCACCACAAAGGCGTCCGGCACAGCCAAGTGCGTGCTGAACTTCATGCTGGTCGATCAGCAATGTGAGACCGCGGGATATTTTCAGTGGCAGGTTGCAATCGAACTCACGCCTCAAGGCTGATCATGACCCAACCGGTCGCAAGGCCGGTCTGGCGTAGACAGCTGCGATAAGAAACAGAATTTTCCTGATGCCGTCAGTGTCTGAATTTCAAGCACTCCCCCAATAAGGACCTCGGCCATGAAATTCGCGAAGATTTCCCAGAAGCTCGCCCTGTGGGCCGGTAGCCCCAAGACTTTCATGGGGGCGCTGGTCCTGATCGGGGTATGGGGATTGACCGGGCCGTTTTTTCATTACAACGACACCTGGCAACTGATCATCAATACATCGACGACGATCATCACGTTCCTGATGGTTTTCCTGATCCAGAACACGCAGAACCGTGACACCGACATCCTGCACTTGAAAATTGATGAGTTGCTGCTCGTGACCAAGGAGGCGCAGAACGCAATGTTGGGTCTCGAGGCGCTGGATTTGAAGCAGCTGGAAGCACTGCGCAAGCATTATCGTGCACTGGGCGAAAGCGAGGTTTTCAACCTTGAGGGGTTGGGGGAGAAGAGCAAGCCGAAGCAGGATTTGAATGAATGCTGACAAGCATTTGTGGCGAGGGAGCTTGCTCCCGCTGGGCTGCGTAGCAAACCCGTTTCTTTAAAAGAACGGGGCCGCTCCGCGCCCCAGCGGGAGCAAGCTCCCTCTCCACAGGTTTTTTGTAAGGCTTAGATTAGCGGCTGGCTTGCAGCGCTCGGGCCATTTGCAGATGGTTTTGCAGTTTGGGCAACGTCTCATCAGCGAAAGCCTTGATCTCCGGGACATCGGTGGTCTGCGCTTCTTGCTGGATCTGTTGAATGGCTTCTTCGGTGGCTTTCACCTGGCTGGCGGCGTAGGCCCGGTCGAAGGTTGCGCCGTCTTTCACTTCCGGGATCATCTCCTTGGCTTTATCGGCCATTTCTTCACGCGGCGCGACGGGTAAATCGAGCTTTTTGGCGATTTTCGCCAAGTGCTGATTGGCCGTGGTGCGGTCGTTGATAACAACGATGGTGTAGTCCTTGACCTCTTTGGATTCGGTCTTCTGATGCGCCAAACGACTGGCTTCGATATCAGCCATGCCTTTGGCTGATGCATCGTTGATGAATTCGGCTGGCGACTGGGCAAAAGCGCTGCTGGCGAACAATCCCAGAACAGTGACAAAACTCAAACGACGTACTTGGGTGGCCATCCGGCTCATGGTCGCGCCCTCCTTCTCTCAAAATTCAAGCGGGAGCTTGCGCCCCCGCCTCTCAATCAAAACAACCTTCACCGACTACTTCGATTTCTGAGCGGGCTTGCGGCCCATATCTGTTTTCGCAGGCTCTTTATCGACCGTCGTTGTGGTGGTTTTCCCACCTTTGCGACCGGCTTCAGAGGCCTTCGTTCGATCGTTGGCGAAGTTTCCCGAGTTCGAGTTTCTTGAATTAGGCATGATTCTCTACCTCTTGGTATTGATCGTGGCGAGCAGGTGCCCGCCTAGATTGAGAATTTCCTGGCGGGCAAAGGTTTAGAAAAGTTGCCTTTGGCGCGACGAACGGCGGACCCGAAATCAGCTATTGAGCGCGTGATGGTTCTGGCGCTTGGCGGCATACATCGCCTGATCGGCATGGCGAAACAGTTGATGCTCCTCGCAACCATGCTCTGGATAGCGGGCGACACCGATACTCGGCTCGATCTTCAGGTTGTGGCCATCCAGGCGCATCGGTTGCACCAGCACTTGGCGAATCTTTTGCGCAACGCCATCCGCGTCCTCCGCCGCTTGCACACTGTGCAACAACACGACGAATTCATCACCGCCGATCCGCGCGACCGTATCGGTCTCGCGCACGCAGCCCTTGAGGCGGTTGGCCACGGTTTGCAAGAGCATGTCGCCTACCGCATGCCCGAAAGTGTCATTGACCTGTTTGAAGCGATCCAGATCGACATACAACAGCGCCATGTGCCCGGATTGTTCGCGGGCACTGGCCATGGCAGCCTTCAGGCGATCACGGAGCAACTCACGATTGGGCAATTGAGTCAGTTGATCGTATTGCGCCATGCGCCGCAGCCGCGCATGTAATTGTTGACGTTCGATGGCGGTGGCGACCTGGGCGCAGACGTATTGCAGCAGTTCCTTGTCCTGCTCGGTGTAGCGCTCGCCGCCGGGCAGGCTCTTGACGATCATTGCGCCGATGGTGCCGTTTTTCGAGTTCAGCGGGACGCCGAGCCAGCACGGTGAATTCTGTTCGGCCACCAATGCCGCAAAGTCCGGTGGAGAATCGGCACTGTCCGGCGTCAGAAGAATCGGCTGACCACTACGGATCACTTGTGCACACAGGCGCCCGGTGATCGTCCCGGGTTTCTCCGGCTGCAATTCGTGATCATCAACGTGATAAGGGAAGTTCAGCTGTGCGCAGTGCTCGTCGTAGAGCGCCACCGAGAAGTTCATTGCCGGCAGCCACTCACCGATGATCAGGTGGATGCGTTTGAACAACGCCAGCAAATCTTCCGCCGCATGCGCCGCCTCGGAAATCGCATACAGCGCCGCTTGCCGCGATTCGGCCTGTTTGCGTTCGGTGATGTCGCGGGCCACGGCGATACGCAGCTGATCCACTTCCGACCAGCGCGCCGACCAGAGGATATGGGCGACGCTGCCGTCCTTGCGCACGTAGCGGTTTTCAAAATTGAGTTTTGGCTCGCCGCCCATGATCTCGCTGGCGGCAGCGAGGGTGCGCTCGCGATCCGCCGGGTGCACCAGTTCGATCATTGGCCGGCCGATCAACTCGTCAGGCGTGTAGCCGAAAACGCGCTCGCAGGCGGCGCTGACAAAAACGAAGCGACCCTGCTTGTCCACCGCACAAACGGCGTCCAGCAACAGGTCGATGAAACTCGCCAACGGCGCGGAATTACGGCTTTCCATGGTTCAGCACAGATGTCCGGGCAATGCAGCACTGATCAACCATCCTTGACCGTTTGATCCCGCATCCCTGCACGCAAAATCAAGTCTTGTTCGGCATCAACCCCGGCAGCGCATGCACCAGCGCGTTGACGGCGAAACCGATGAACATCACGCCACACAAACGGGTAATAAGCAGTTCGTGACGTTGATAGATCGTGCGCACCCGTTGCGCGCCGACGACGCCAATGAGGATAGCGTAAGCCAGCAAACCACCGAGGAAACTCAGGGCGATCAGCGCCGGCAACATCGACCAGTTGAGCAATTCGGCTCGGCTCGACAACAACGCAGTGAACGTCGCCACCGCCACCGGATAGGCCTTGGGATTGGTCAGGCCGAACAGGATGCCGTGCCAGAACGGATTGCGCGCCGCGCCTTGCGGCTGGTCATCGCTGCGCCGTTGCGCACGCACCGCGCGCCAGCCCAGCCAGAACAGATATAAACCGCTGAGTACGCCGAGCACATCAAATGCAGTGCTGCCGATTTCCCGGGCGCCGACAATTGCGATCAACGCGGTGCTGCACCAGACCACGTCGCCGAGCAGGTGCCCACAGAGAAACCCTGCCCCCGCCCGTCGCCCATGGGCCGCGCCGATGCCGAATACCGCCAGCACACCCGGCCCCGGCGTAATGCCGTAAATGAAACCCGAGGCCAGCACGGCCAAAAGCAACGATGGAGTCATGGGATACCTGCAAGCGCCAGAACACGTGGTCGCCAGTCTATATCAGCGAAATGTGTCAGATCACGGCTCGTCGTAAAAACGCATGCCGGCGTACGGTTTCAGTCGACAGGCCGCCAGCCGCGAAGCCAATCCACCGACGTGGGCTTCGAGCTTGTGGCCATCGGGGTCAAGGAAGTAGAACGATGCACCTTCGCTGCGGTTTTCCCGCCATTCCTGCACGTTTGCCGCTTTTAGCTGCTCGACGAACAGCGGAAAGTCCGAAGCGCCGAGGCTAAAGGCGTAATGGGTGTAGTCGACGCTCGCCTCGGGCTTTCGTTTCGGGTCAAGCGACAGACACAGCCACAACCCTGGCAGCGACAGATAGGCACCGGCATCCCACGTCGCTTCGACGCGCAACTGCAGCAAGTCACGATAGAACGCCAGGCTGCGATTCAGATCAGTGACGGCAAGCGTCAGGTGATTGAGGCCGGTGAGCATCGGATCAGTAACCTCTGAGGTCTTCAGGGACGACGTATTGCTGGCCGTCGTAAGTCAGGGTGATCTGGGTTTTCTTCAGGTCGGTGGTTTTCGAAACGCACTCGCTGCCCGACTGAGTGTTTTTCATCTTGCTGCCGCTGGTGGTGATGATCAGATCGGCGAGACCGTGATGGCTTGTAGAGCCGATTTCGAGCGTCCTGCGGGTTTTCTTCATGTAACCCGCGCAACCGCTCATGAACTCACCTTGGTTCTTGTAGACCACCAGGCCTTCCAGCACCGGGCGCAGCTCATTGCCTGCGCGGACATACAGCGCCAGATCGGTTTTCTCGTAGGGAATGGCGCTGGAACTGTGCTCGAACTTTGAACGCAGGCCAAACGCCCGGATGTCCGGCGCCAATCGGTAGCGGCCAGTGTCGATGCGCAGATCGTCAAAGCGAATCGCATCGGAGTTGTACGCGCCAGGTTTACGGTAAGTGGCGATGGGTTTTGCGTCGCTGGCGTTGACGATCGCCAGATCCAGATCGAGCACCCCGGCATCATCGCCGCCGGAGTCGGCAAGGTAGTTGGATTTGACCGAGATCGCCTGATTCGGGAAGGCCGGCCAGACGACGCAACGAGACATCGATTGGCCGTCATAGGCCTTGGTGGTGCAAGCGGCTTGGGCTTGGGCGGTGATGGCCAGAATACCGAGGGCGATAAGGAGTCTGGTTGGGGTGAGCATTGTTCTTCCTTGATAAAAGTCGAGTGTGGCGGGCCGGTTACAGACTCTGGAAATCGCTAGGCAAAACGTAAGATTTGCCGTCATAGCGCAGAGTGGTCATCTCGGGTTTGTAATTGATTGTCTTGATTTCACAGGTCTCCGGTGGCCCTTCGCCGGTGAGCCCGGTGGTGACCGATTTGAGGATCAGGTCGGCGAATCCGTGAGAGCTGGTTTTACCTATTTCAATCGTGCGAACCGTAGTCCCGCGATCGCCCGCACAGTTGCCATCCCACTCGCCACTGAAGCGGTAAACCACTAACCGATCCAGCACCGGACGCAATCTGTCGCCCTCTTTCACATAGAGCGAGAGTACGGTTTCATTCAACGGATTGACGCTTGAAGAGCCTTTGAAAATCGCCCGCACACCAAAAGCACGCAGCGTCGGCGTGAGCTTGTAGCGCGCAGTGTCGAGTTCCACACTCTCCAGAGCGATGGCATCAGTGGGGAATGCAGAGGATTGATGCCAGGTGGCGAGCGAGGTCGAATCGCTTGCTGACAACACCGCTAAATTCAAATCGTAGGAACCGATCCTTCCGCCACCGCCATATACCGGGTCCGCTACAAACTTCGATACCGCCGTGATAGTCAGAGGCGGATCGACTGGCCAATCCTTGCACACAGAAAAGTCCCACTGCCCCGCCACAGCTGGCGGCGTGCAATCAGCAAACGCCTGCCCCGCCATCAGCCACCCACCCAGCACCACACACCCGATCAATCCAGACTTCACTGTCACATCCCGCTCCTTGATATCTTTTCAGCCGCGCACTATCCCCTCCTCAATCCTGCGATTCAACCAGTTCAACGCTTGATCCCCACCCCGGCGTTTGTGCCACGCCAGCACAAACGTGAACGGCGGTATCTCGAACGGCGGCGGCACGACGATCAATTCGCGCTGATCAATCTCCCGCAATCCCCGCGATGACACCGTAAGAATCAGGTCCGTGCCGCTGATGAACTGCGGCGCGACGTTCCAGTGCGGCAGGCTGATGGCAACGCGGCGGCGCTCGCGCAAAGCGGTCAGCGCCCGTTCGATTTCCGGCGTGCCGCTGCCACGCATCTCCAACAGCACATGCGGGCGCGACAGGTAGGTCGGCAGATCCAGAACGCCATCGGCGGGCAATGTCTGGCGGTCGAGCAGGCAGACGTAGCGTTCTTCGAACAGCAACGTGCTGCGCAGTTCATGGGGCATTTCCGGGAACACGCCGGCGGCGACGTCGATATCGCCGTTGAGCACGCCTTCAAGCATGCCTTCGCGGCTGGCATGGCTGATTTGCAAATCAATGCCCGGCGCTTCGCGGCGCAGGGTGCGGATCAGCGAGGGCAGGATGATCGCCGCACCATAGTCGGACATCGCCACGCGAAAGGTGCGCCGGGCACTGGCCGGATCGAAGGTGTTGGGCGCCAGCAACGATTGCACCTGGGCCAACGCTTCGGCCAGCGGCGCGACCAGTTCCAATGCCCGCGCGGTGGGCGCCAGACTGGAACCGGCGCGCACCAGCAATGGGTCGCCGAGCAAATCACGCAACCTTGCCAGCGCATGGCTGACCGCCGGCTGGCTCAGGTGCAGGCGCTCGGCAGCACGGGTGACATGCTGCTCGCTGAGCAAGGCGTCGAGGATTACCAGCAGGTTAAGGTCGATACGGCGCAGATCATTCATTTGATGCATGTTCTGGATGATGAAACGGAATTTAAATCTGCGCGGCGAATAGCCTAGAGTCCAGCAAAATCTGTTGGAGGATGAACATGAGTACGTTGCAGTGGGCTGGCCTGTTGGCGCTGGCCGCTTTTGCCGGGGCGGTGGTGCCGTTCCAGAGCGCGATCAACAGCAATCTGGCGCGCGGATTGGGGCATCCGTTGTGGGCGACGCTGGCTTCATTGCTGGTGAGCGTGCTGGTGCTGTTGCCGGTGATTGTGGCGCTGCGCTTGCCGTTACCGTCGCTGGCCTTCATCTGCAAAGCGCCATTGTGGATGTGGGCCGGCGGTGCGTTTGGCGTGTGCTTCGTGGCGTTGGCGGTGATGCTCTTGCCCAAGCTTGGCGCTTCGGGATTTGTGGCGTTGGCGTTGGCTGGGCAGGTGATTGCTTCGATGGTGCTGGATCACTTTGGGCTGTTCGGGTTGGTCGAGAAACAGCTGACACTGTCGCGGGTGTCTGGCGCGGTGTTGTTGATCGCGGGGGTGTTGTTGATTCAGTTTGGCGGGGTGTTTGAGAGGAATGTGGCGGTTGTCGGGTGATGTTCGTACTCGATGGATTTGCAGTGTCTGCAAGTCAGTCTTCGCGAGCAGGCTCGCTCCTACAGTGGTATGCATTTCTTCAGTTGAAATGCGTTCACAGGTGGGAGCGAGCCTGCTCGCGAAGAGGCCGGCCCGGTCAGCCGAAATCCTTCAGGATGCTTCAGATCAAAACGCGTTGCGGAAAATCTCCTCGATCTGCCGTTGATCTGCCGCTCGCGGATTGGTGAAACCGCACGCATCCTTCATGGCATTGGCGGCAAGAATCGGGATGTCGGTGCATTTCGCGCCGAGATCACGCAGGCCACCGGGAATCTCGACGTCACTGGCCAGGCTGCGGATCGCGGTGATCGCCGCCTGGGCGCCCTCTTCCGGGCTGAAACCACGAATGTCCACGCCCATGGCGTGCGCGACATCGGTCAGGCGATCGGCACACACCAGCGCGTTGAAAGTCTGCACGTGCGGCAGTAGAACCGCGTTGCACACGCCGTGGGGCAAGTCGTAGAAACCGCCCAGTTGATGCGCCATCGCGTGTACGTAACCCAGCGACGCATTGTTGAACGCCATACCCGCGAGGAACTGCGCGTAGGCCATGTTCTCCCGTGCGGCCAGATCACTGCCGTCTCGCACGGCCAGACGCAGGTTGTTGCTGATCAGGGTCATGGCCTTCAAGGCGCAGGCGTCGGTGATCGGGTTGGCGGCGGTCGAGACGTAGGCTTCGATGGCGTGGGTCAGCGCGTCCATGCCGGTGGCGGCGGTCAGGCTTTTTGGCATGGCGACCATCAGCGCCGGGTCGTTGACCGACAGCAGCGGCGTGACGTTGCGGTCGACGATGGCCATTTTCACGTGGCGCGATTCGTCAGTGATGATGCAGAACCGGGTCATCTCGCTGGCGGTGCCGGCGGTGGTGTTGATGGCGATCAGCGGCAGTTGCGGCTTGCTCGATTGATCGACGCCTTCGTAATCACGGATCTGCCCGCCGTTGGTCGCGCAGAGGGCAATGCCCTTGGCGCAGTCGTGTGGCGAACCGCCGCCCAGCGACACCACGAAATCACAGCGACGCTCTTTCAGCAGCCCCAGCCCGGCTTCGACGTTGGCGATGCTCGGGTTCGGTTTGGCGCCGTCGAAGATCACCGAGTCGATGTCCTGCATCGCCAGTTTCTCGGCAATCATGCTCGCCACGCCAGCCTTGGCCAGCCCCGCGTCGGTGACGATCAGCGCCTTGCGAAAACCATAGTTGCGGATCGCGACCATGGCTTCGTCGAGGCATCCGCTGCCCATGATGTTGACCGCCGGAATGAAAAAGGTGCTGCTCATCGTGTGTCTCCTGACAGGGGCCGAATCGACTGCTCCGATTCGGCGGATGCATACAGGATCGACCGATCGGTCACGACGGATGTTGATCTGGCTCAATGCCCGCTCGTGATAAAGTCGCCGCCCATCAGCCCCTATGTTTTGAGATGTGCCAAGCAATGAGCGATTTTCTGGATGTCGACGCCACCCTCGAAGACTGGAACACCCTGCGCGCCGCGACCGACTTCAAGGGCTTGCTGGCAGGCAACGGCGCCAGCCGCGCGGTGTGGGACGACTTCGGTTACGACTCGCTGTTCGAAAACGCCCGCACGGTGGAAGAGAAACCGCTGAGTCCGTCGGAACTGGCGGTGTTCGATGCAATGCAGACACGCAGTTTCGAGCAGGTCCTCGGTGCACTGAAAACCACCAGCCGGGTGAACAAGGCACTGGCCGTCAGCTCGGCGGCGCCGCGCAATCGCTACTATGCGATCAAGGAAGCGCTGATCAACACCGTGCACGCCGTTCACATTCCGTGGCGCCTTGTGCAGGCCTCGACACTGACAACGCTGAATGAAGAATTGGCGCGCTATCGCACGGTGTTCACGACCAATTACGACCTGCTCAATTACTGGGCTTTGCAGCATCGCAGCGAGGCTATCGATGATCTTTTCAACGGTGCCAATGCCAGTTTCGACCTGAGCGAAACGGCCACGCACAAATCGCGTTTGCTGTACCTGCACGGTGGCCTGCACCTGGTGCGCAATCAGGATGGCACCGCACGCAAACTGACCTCGACCGAAGGCACGTTGCTCGGCAGTTTCGCCATCAACAACACGATCAAGACGCTGGATGACGTGCCACTGTTCGTCACCGAAGGGCCGAGCGCGGACAAGCTCAAGACCATCCGCAGTTCGGATTACCTGTCGTTCTGTTATGAGCAGTTACTGGGGCATGCAGACAATCTGTGCATCTTTGGTCATGCGCTGGGTGAGCAGGACAACCACATAATTCGTGCCTTGCGTCTGGCGAAACCGAAAACCGTGGCGATCTCGATTTATCCGCGCAGTGCAGCGTTCATTCAACATCAGAAGCGGCATTACGCGAAGGTGTTCGAGGGCACGGCGGTTGAGTTGCGTTTCTTCGATTCGAAGAGCCACCCGCTGGGCAATCCGAAGCTGTCGGTGCCCGTCGAGGTTTAGTGGCGAGGTTACCAACGCCATCGCGAGCAGGCTCACTCCTACAGGGGATCGCATTTCAACTGTAGGAGTGAGCCTGCTCGCGATAGCTTTTGCCCAATCAACTCATTCTTCGGAACTGTGTACCACCACCAGCAACTGCGCCTGCACCTCTCCCACTGACCTGATCCGATGCGGTTTCTGCGCATTGAAGTGCAGCGCATCGCCGCGCTCCAGCAGCACTCGCTCGTTCATGAAATCCACCTCCACCTGCCCTTCGTGAACAAACAGAAACTCCTCACCCAGATGCTCCTTGAAGGTCTTGTCGGTGAACTCGCTCGGTGGGTAGATGATGAACGGCAGCAGGTTGCGCTCGCTGACCTGATGCGCCAGTACCGCATAACCCGGGCTCTGATCGTTGGCCGCCAGTGACTGGCGCTCGTGGCTGCGCACCAGGCTGTAGCTGTCGAGGCTGACGTTGTCTTCGGAGAACAATTCCTCGACTTTCACGTTCAGCGCTTTCGCCAGTTTCAACGCAGCAGCAATCGACGGGGTGTTCAGCCCGCGCTCGACTTTCGACAGATAACTCTTGGTCATGCCGGATTTTTCGGCCAATGCCTCAAGGGTTACGCCAAGTTTTTTTCTTAACAATTTCAAACGGATAGACATGCGCAGCGGTTATTCCATTGAGAAAGCGACGATTTGTGCTTGCCAATGACACTTTGTGTCATATAGCCTCTTTAGTGTCATTTGCAATCACCCAAAGGACACAGACATGGCCAAGACATTAGCACTACCCAAAGACCAACTGGTCAAGCAAGCGCTGACCCAGATGCAAAACATCCTGGCGGATAATACGTGGACAGACCGGCAAAAGCTGGCCCTGACCTGCCGGATTCTGTTCGAAAGCGGTCACGACTCCGGCCTCGCCGGGCAGATCACCGCCCGTGGCCCACAACCGGGCACCTATTACACTCAGCAACTGGGCCTGGGTTTCGATGAAATCACGGCGAGCAATCTGCTGCTGGTCAACGAAGATCTGGAAGTGCTCGAAGGTCACGGCATGGCCAATCCGGCCAACCGTTTCCACAGCTGGGTGTACCGCGCCCGCCCGGACGTGAACTGCATCATCCACACCCACCCGACGCACATTGCCGCGCTGTCGATGTTGGAAGTGCCGCTTGAGATTTCGCACATGGATCTGTGCCCGCTGTACGACGACTGCGCATTTCTCGAAGGCTGGCCGGGCGTGCCGGTAGGCAACGAGGAAGGCGAGCTGATTGCCGGGGCACTGGGCGACAAGCGCGCAATCCTGCTGTCGCATCACGGCCAGTTGTCGACCGGCACCACGATCGAGGAAGCCTGTGTCATTGCGCAATTGATCGAGCGCGCCGCCAAGTTGCAACTGTTGGCGATGGCCGCCGGCACGATCAAGCCGATCATCCCGGCGCTGGGCCGCGAGGCGCACGACTGGGTGTCGAAGCCGAAACGTCACGCCGCCGCTTTCAACTATTACGCTCGGCAGAACCTGCGCCAACACGCCGATTGCCTGAACTGAAACCCTTTTGACGGAGTCATCCCCATGTCCAACATTCACGGCATCATCGGCTACACCATCACCCCGTTCGGCGCTAATGGCGAAGGGCTGGATCTGCCCGCGCTCGGCCAGTCAATTGATCGTTTGATTGACAGCGGCGTCCACGCCATCGCCCCGCTGGGCAGCACTGGCGAAGGCGCCTACCTGAGCGACGCCGAGTGGGATCAGGTCGCTGAGTTCAGCATCAAACACGTCGCCAAACGCGTGCCGACCATCGTCAGCGTGTCTGACCTGACCACCGCCAAAGCCGTGCGCCGCGCGCGTTTTGCCGAGGCTCATGGCGCCGACGTGGTGATGGTGTTGCCGGCGTCTTACTGGAAACTCACCGAGGCGGAAATCCTCGCCCACTACCGCGCTATCGGCGACAGCATCGGAGTGCCGATCATGCTCTATAACAACCCGGCCACCAGCGGCACCGACATGTCGGTCGAGTTGATTCTGCGCATCGTCAACGCGGTGGAAAACGTCACCATGGTCAAAGAAAGTACCGGCGACATCCAGCGCATGCACAAGCTGCAATTGCTTGGCGAAGGTCAGGTGCCGTTCTACAACGGCTGCAATCCGCTGGCACTGGAAGCGTTCGCTGCCGGGGCAAAAGGCTGGTGCACGGCAGCGCCGAACCTGATCCCGAAACTGAACCTGGATCTGTACGCGGCGTCGCTGGCAGGCGATCTGGCCAAGGCGCGCGAACTGTTCTACCGCCAGTTGCCGCTGCTGGATTTCATTCTCAAGGGTGGTTTGCCGGCGACGATCAAGGCCGGGTTGCGTGACACCGGGCTGGAAGTTGGCGATCCGCGCTTGCCGGTGTTTCCATTGAGCGAAACCGGGCGTGGTCAGCTGCAGACAATCCTCAAAACCCTGCGCTGATTCTTCCTGACACAACACAAAATCCTGTAGGAGCTGCGGCACGCTGCGATCTTTTGATCTTGATTTCAAAGATCAAAAGATCGCAGCCTCGTTTCACTCGACAGCTCCTACAGGGGGCTTTGTGTTCTTCAGAGGACCGGCAGGGTCTTGTCCTTGATGGATTTTGTCGGGCCGTTGGCCTTCACACTGGCAATGCCTTTATCGCAAGCGGCGTCCGAGGAATACGACTCGCTGCTGCCGATGATCTGGTGATTGGCTGCCTTCAGATTGAAGTACGGATGGCCATCCTTCGTCGACTTCCTCTCGTAACGTTCATCCAGCGGACTGTTGGTCTGCACCGAGGCAATGCCGCTGTCGGCTGCCGCACGGGTGGTGTACAGCTCACTGGTCAGAATCGTTTCGGCATTGGCCGCTTTCAGCACGAACCTGAACTGGCCGTTGCTGCTTTTACTCAACTCGTACCATCCGGACATGTTGCTGCTCCTGTCGATTGAACCCTCGACAGTAAAGACGGTTTCGACGGTTTGGCCACCGCTGGATAAGCGCTGCAATCGCCAACATGACAAATGACAATAATTCTCGATATCATCCGCAACTTTCTGCGCCCCCGCTTCGTCGAGAAGGAAATCCATGCCCCGCCTCACGCCCGATCCTCTGTCGGCTGATTCATTTCGCCGGTGTTACGGGGACATCCTGCATTACCTGCGCAAACGCACGGAAAACCCCAGCGACGCGGCGGACATGACCCAGGACGTATTCACCCAATGGCTCGACTATCGCGATCGGGCCAAGGTCGAGCAACCGCGCGCCTTCCTGTTCCAGATGGCGCGCAATCTGCTGCGTGATCACTGGCGTCGGCAGAAAGTACGGCACATCGTCCAGCCCAATCACGACAGCGATGTCGAACCGGCCACCGATGAGCAACACGATCCGATGGCAGCGGCGCAGCGCCAGCAACGGCTGGAGCATCTCAAGGAAGTATTGGCAGAACTCTCGCCACGTCGGCGCGAGGCCCTTATGCTGCACCGCTTTGAAGGCTTGAGTCAGGCGCAGATTGCCGAGCGCATGGGGATATCGCTGAGCATGGTGGAGAAACACATCGCCTTCGCACTGATGCATTGCAAGCAACGCCTGGAGCAGGACAACGGCAAGGAGCAGCCAGAATGAACCGCCCCCACGAAGCCGACAGCGAATTGCCGGACGACAGCGTCGACGGTCAGGCCGCCGCGTGGTTCACCCGCAATCGCCAGCAACAGGGACGCGCTGTTCGTCAGGCATTCGAGCAATGGTTGCGCGAGCCGGAACATGCCAAGGCCTATCGGGCATTTGAAGAGCTGTGGGCAGACCTCGGCGAATTGCAGCAACTGAATCGGCCGACGCCGCTCAAGCTGCAAAAACCCAAAAGCCTCTGGCGCCCTGCACTGGCCGTTGCGGCGGCGTTGGTCGGCGCCGTGCTCGCCACGCAACTGGGCACTTCATACGAGATTTTCCAGGAGCAAATCGCCGCGCAATCCAAAGGCATGCGCACCGTCGAATTGCCGGACGGCAGCACGCTGTCGGTGAACGCCAACACGCAACTGCGCGTCGATTTCGACAGTCATCAGCGGCGGATCTTTTTGCAGCGTGGCCAGTTCTATGTCGACGTCGCCCCGGACAAGGAACGGCCGATGTGGGTGCAAACCGGCGACGCTACCGTGCGGGTGGTCGGCACCGGTTTTGATGTACGCCGCACCGACAAGCAACTGGTGGTCAGCGTCGCCCACGGCCAGGTCGATTTCGCACCGGACGCTCGAACGTCGTTGCTGCTCGGCGCGCGACAACAAGCCGCCGTCGATCTGGAAAGCGGCAGCGTGCAGCAGCAAACACTGGCCGTCAGCCAGGTCGCCGATTGGCGCACCGGGCATCTGTCGTTTCGCAACCGCGAACTGGCCAGTCTGGTTGATGAATTGAACCTGTATCGCGCCAAACCGGTGCTGCTGGCCAATGCAAAACTGGGACAGATCAAAGTCTCCGGCAACCTCGACGTCGAGGATCCGGACGCACTGATCGACGCCCTGCCCGCGTTGATCCCGGTGAAAACCGTGGCCCTTGCCGACGGCCGCATCCGTCTCGAAAATCGCTGACAACGCCTCATATGAGAATATTTTGCATTCGCATGTGAGGTTTTTTTTGCCTGCCGCGTCTTCCTCCGGTCTGCGTTGCTGACGCAGGCCTTTTTGGCCTTTTGCCGCTCTGGGGGATTCCATGTTTCGCGTGTTTTCGCCGTACCCGCTCACCTGCCTTCGACCGACCCTGCTCGCCGCCTGCCTGGCCTTCAGCGTGCAAGCCCACGCCGAATCGATCAGCCTGCATTTGCCGGCGCAATCGATGGCGACGTCGCTGAGCCAGATCGCCCAACAGGCGAAGATTCAGTTGCTGTTCGACGAGGCGCAATTGCGCAATCTCAAGGCTCCGGCCATCGACGGCGAATTCAGTGCGGAAGCGGCGATTCGCCAGTTGCTCGACAACAGCCAGTTCGGACTGATCAAGGTCAACCAGACGTATGTGGTGCGCCCGGTGGAGTCGGTCACCAGCAGCAGCGACAGCATTCAACTCGATGCGCTCAGCGTGATCGGCACCGGCACCGAAGTCGACTCCAGCACTGTCGGCCGCTCGACGCTGACTCAGGCCGACATTGATCGCCACCAACCGAACAACATTCCCGCACTGTTGAAGACACTGCCGGGCGTGAGCATGAGCGGCTCGATGAAACCCGGAGGCCAGAAGATCAACGTCTGGGGCCTGGGCGAGGCCGAAGACGTACCGATGACACTCGACGGCGCAAGCAAAAGCGGCTTCGAGCGCTATCAGCAAGGGACCATTTTCATCGAGCCGGAGCTGATCAAAAGCATCGAAGTGGAAAAAGGTCCGCACTCGCTGTTCACCGGCAACGGCGGCTTCGGTGCCACCGTGCACATGGAAACCAAAGATGCCCCGGACTTGCTGCAAGAAGGCCGCAATAGCGGTGCGATGGTCAAATATGGCTACGCCAGCAACGACCATCAACAGACTTACACGGGAGCCGTATTCGGTCGCACCGACGACGGGCGCGCCGACGCGCTGGTGTACCTGACCAAGCGCGATGGCGACGACATGAAGCTCGCCGACAACCTGCCCGACCCTGACCACAACTATCCGCGCAACCCCAAGCGCCTGCCCAACAGTGCCCAGGATGTCGACGGTCAACTGGTCAAAGTCAATCTGCACCTGACCGATGAGCACAGCGCCGGTCTGTCGTACTCGCACTCGGAAAGCCAGCGCTGGACACCTTTTTCCTCCGCCTCTTACCCGAGCCCGCCGAGCGCGTTCAACATCCAGAAATACGGTTACGAAGGCGCGCTGAAACGGTTTCTGGCCAACCGCGAAACGCTCGACACCACCTGGTCCGGTTTCTACCAGTACCAGCCGCTGGACAACCGCTTGATCGACATGAAGTTGAGCTACTCGCAATCCGACACTGACCAGACCGACGAGCGTGACGCTACTGCGTTTTTCCAGCCGGCCTCCGGCGGTCGCAAAATGGACACGGCTTACCAGGATCGCGTCATCGAGCTGCGCAACATCAGCCTGTTCGAAACCGGCGCCTTGTCCCACGCGGTGACCACGGGCGCACAAATCCGCAAACACAGCCGTGACACGGACATGTGGATGCCGGGCGCCGCCTACGATGTGCCGAAGTACAACTTTGGCCACTTCCAACCGTATTTCATGCCCACGGGCAAGGTCGACACCAACAGTTTTTACCTGCAAGACGCGATCACCTTGGGCGATTTCACCCTGACGCCGTCGGTGCGTTACGACCACGTACGCAACCGTGGCGAAGCCAACGACGCGCCGTATTACAGCAGCCCGAATCCAGCCATGGGCCACGATTACAGCGACCGCACCTACACCGGTTGGTCGCCACGTTTGTCGGCATTCTGGAAGGTGACACCGGACACGGCGTTCTTCGTCGACTACAGCAAAACCTGGCGCGCTCCGGTGATCGACGAGCAGTACGAAGTCCAGGGTCTCGGCAACCGCACCGCGACCAGCGTCGACCTCGACCCGGAACGCATCACGGGCTGGCGCGCCGGTAACATCAGCCACTTCTCCAATGTGTTCACCGACAACGACAACGTGCAGATTCGCACCACGCTGTATCGCAACAAGATCGACGACGAGATCTTCAAGGCCACCGGGGTCGGCTGTCAGAATCAGGCGATCAAGGGCGGCACGATCGATTCGGACTGCAAAGGCTCGGGCCCGATGAGCAACTACCGCAACATCGGCAGCCTGACCATCAAGGGCTTCGAAGTCGAAAGTTTCTACGACTCGACCTACCTGTTTGGCTCGCTCTCCTACTCGTGGATGACCGGCAAGCACGAAGGTGCCTACACCAATCCATGGGGCCCGGACGTCTGGGCACGCGACATTCAGCCGGCCAAATGGGTGGCGGTCATGGGCGTGAAGATTCCGGGTTGGGATGCGCAAGTGGGCTGGCAGGGTGAGTTCGTGCGCCAGACCGATCGCTTGCCGAGCGATCGCTACAGCGGTGGCAAGAACACCTTGGGTGACGTGTACTACGACCAATACGCCAACGACCGCTACAACGTGCAGGGCCTGTTCGCCAACTGGAAACCGCAGCAGCCTTACCTCAAGGGCACCGAGGTCAACCTGACCATCGACAACCTGTTCAACGAAAGCTACCGCCCGGAGCTGAGCGGCGACCTGGCTTATAGCCAGGGGCGCAATGCCAAGGTGAGTGTGACTCGGTTTTTCTGAGCCAGAATTTTCGGTGTCTGCGCCGGCCCCATCGCGAGCAGGCTCAGTCCTACAGTCAGAATGCGTTCCCCTGTAGGAGTGAGCCTGCTCGCGATAGTGTCACCCCGGTCCGGGCTATTTCACCGCTGAACGCACCACTGATAATTCCGGCGCACTTACCCGCCGCTGACTCAGATACCGGGTACAACTCACCCGCAGGAACGAGGCAAAATTCACTACTTCCCCGCGATAATCCATCACCTCTTCATACAGCTTGGCGATCAACTGGTTGGTGGTCATGCCGTCAACCTCGGCGATCTCGCTGAGGATGTCCCAGAATTGATTTTCCAGACGCAACGTCGTCACCACGCCGCAGATGCGCAGCGAGCGCGAGCGTGACTCGTAGAGAATCGGGTCAGCCTTGACGTAGAGCTCGCACATCGGCGATTCCTCGTTACAGGGTGATTTGAGTGCCGAGCAAGCCGAGGAAACCGGCCAGCCAGTTCGGATGCGCCGGCCATGCCGGGGCGGTGGCCAGATTGCCTTGCACGTGGCCATCCGTCACCGGAATGTCGATGTACGTACCGCCCGCCAGTCGCACCTCAGGCGCGCAAGCCGGATAGGCGCTGCATTCGCGACCTTCGAGTACACCCGCCGCTGCCAGCAATTGCGCACCGTGGCAGACCGCAGCAATCGGTTTGCCGGCCTTGTCGAAGGCACACACAAGGTCGAGGACTTTTTCGTTGAGGCGCAGGTATTCCGGCGCACGACCGCCGGGGATCAGCAGGGCGTCGTAATCGGCCTCGCTGACTTTGTCGAAATCGAAGTTGAGGGCGAACAGGTGTCCGGGTTTTTCGCTGTAGGTCTGATCGCCTTCGAAGTCATGGATCGCGGTGCGCACGGTGTTGCCGGCTGCCTTGTCCGGGCACACGGCGTGGACGGTGTGACCGACCATTTGCAGGGCCTGGAACGGCACCATCACTTCGTAATCTTCGACGTAATCGCCGACCAGCATCAGGATTTTTTTCGCGGCCATGGGAAGGACTCCTCTGGAGAATGCTTGGGAGTATTCAAGGTAGACCTTATCCGCAGGGCGAGGTAATAACTGACTACTACACACTCTCTGTGGTGAGGGGATTTATCCCCGTTGGGCTGCGAAGCGGCCCCATGCGGTCTGTCATTGAAACCCTACATTCAGGATTTACGACTGCTGCGCAGCCGATCGGGGATGAATCCCCTCGCCACAAGGGATTACTCCAACTGTACGGATAAGTCTGTGCCTAGCTGTAACAGCCCGAACGCTGCGGTTTATGGCTTGATGAAGGTCATGCCCTGCCACCTTCAACTCTGGTCCCCCTCATGTCTTCGCGCGAAAACACCGGCATGGCCCTCGGCCTGCTCGGGGTTGTGATCTTCAGCCTCACCCTGCCCTTCACCCGCATCGTGGTGCAGGAACTGCACCCGTTGCTCAACGGTTTGGGGCGCGCGCTGTTCGCGGCGATTCCGGCGGCGTTGCTGCTGTTGTGGCGCCGCGAGAAGTGGCCGACCTGGAAGCAGGTCAAAGGCCTGAGCCTGGTGATCGCCGGGGTGATTCTCGGTTTCCCGGTATTGTCGGCGTGGGCCATGCAGACGTTGCCGGCGTCCCACGGAGCGCTGGTCAACGGCTTGCAACCCCTGTGCGTGGCGCTGTATGCCGCGTGGCTGTCTCACGAACGTCCGTCAAAAGCCTTTTGGGCCTGCGCCGCGCTGGGCAGCGCGCTGGTGCTCGGTTATGCGTTGTATACCGGTGCCGGGAGCATTCAGGCCGGGGACTTGCTGATGCTTGGCGCAATTGCCGTCGGTGGATTGGGCTACGCCGAAGGTGGCCGTTTGGCCAAGGAGATGGGCGGCTGGCAGGTGATCTGTTGGGCGCTGGTGCTGTCGACGCCGCTGTTGATCGGGCCGGTTTTGTACCTGGCGTTGCAGCATCAAGGGGCGGTGTCTGCGAAAACCTGGTGGGCGTTTGGCTATGTGGCGCTGTTCTCGCAGTTTTTGGGATTCTTCGCCTGGTACGCCGGGCTGGCCATGGGCGGGATTGCACGGGTCAGTCAGATCCAGTTGTTGCAGATTTTCTTCACCATCGCCTTTTCGGCGTTGTTCTTCGGCGAACATGTCGAGCCGATCACCTGGGTGTTTGCCTGCGGCGTGATCGCCACCGTCATGCTCGGTCGCAAGACCGCCGTGCGTCCCGCCCAACCCGCAACCGCATAACCGGATGAACACATATCCCTGTAGGAGCTGCGGCACGCTGCGATCTTTTGATTTTCAAGATCAAAAGATCGCAGCGTGCCGCAGCTCCTACAGGGAATGATTCAGGCCAGGTAACCGTCGGCGCGCAGCAGGGTTTCCAGGCAGTGTTCGCTGATGTTGTAGAACGCCTTCAACTCCTCGATCTTCACCAACAGCTGAGCCGGGTCTACCGGTTCGGCGCGTTTCACCGCGAGGATCATCTTATTCTTGTTGGTGTGTTCCAGTGAGATGAACTCGAACACCTTGGTCTCGTAACCACAGGCTTCGAGAAACAGCGCACGCAAACTGTCGGTGACCATTTCTGCCTGCTGACCGAGGTGCAAACCGTATTGCAGCATCGGTTTGAGCAGCGCCGGGCTCTGGATTTGCAGGCGGATCTGCTTGTGGCAGCACGGCGAGCACATGATGATCGACGCGCCCGAACGGATGCCGGTGTGGATCGCGTAGTCAGTGGCGATGTCGCAGGCATGCAGGGCGATCATTACGTCCAGCTCGCTCGGCGCCACGCTGCGCACGTCCCCGCACTTGAACACCAGGCCCGGATGATCGAGCTTTGCCGCTGCGGCGTTGCACAGGTTGACCATTTCTTCGCGCAGCTCGACGCCAGTGACTTCGCCCTCGGCCTTCAAGGTGTTGCGCAGGTAATCGTGAATCGCGAACGTCAGATAGCCCTTGCCCGAACCGAAATCCGCCACCCGCACCGGTTTATCCAGCGCCAGCGGCGACGTGGTCAGGGCATGGCTGAACACTTCGATGAACTTGTTGATTTGCTTCCACTTGCGCGACATGGCCGGGATCAGCTCGTGTTGCGCATTGGTCACGCCCAGATCCTTGAGGAACGGACGGCTCAACTCGAGAAAGCGGTTTTTCTCGCGGTTGTGCTCGGCGGAGGGTGCTTCGCGCAATTGCTGAGGTTTGCTCTTGAACAGCGAAGACTTGCCCTTTTTGCTGTATTCCAGCTGCGCTTCGTCCGTCAGCGCCAGCAAGTGCGCATTTTTGAACGAGGCTGGCAGCAGCGCGGCAATCGTCGCCACGCCTTCGCTCAGCGGCAGGTTCTTGGTGATGTCGCGGGTTTTGTAGCGATAGACGAACGACAGATTCGCCTGCGCCTTGACCGTCACCGGTTTGATGATGACCCGCTGCAGGTCCGCTTCTTCACCGACGTACTTGGCCAGCACCAGTTTGATGAAGCCGTTCTGTTCGAGGCTGGTTTGCAGCAGCTCGATGAACTGGGCGTGGTGATCTGGCGCCGATTGGGCGGATGGGGCGATGACGGACATGGAAAAGCGGCCTCGGGCGGGGCGAATCGGGAATGGCCGGTATTTTAGGGGGGATGGGGGTTGGGGACACGCTCTTATTTACCCAACGGCATAAATCCTGTGGCGAGGGGATTTATCCCCGCTCGGCTGCGCAGCAGTCGCTAAACCTGAACACTGGGTTTCACTGATACACCGCATGGGGCTGCTTCGCAGCCCAACGGGGATAAATCCCCTCGCCACAGGGAACTGCTGCGCCTGGGAAGATCAGGCCAGCACGATCAACCGATTCGGCAATTCATTCCTCACCTGCGTCACCGGCACATGCACTTTCAGCAGCTCGCCGCAGGCCTCGATGCAAGTAACAAACCCATCCAGCGTGCGCCCCTGCCGCACCTGCTCGGTAAACGCCGCAACAATCGCATCCCAGCTTTTGTTGTCCAGCCGCTTGGAAATCCCCTCGTCCACCAGAATCTCCACGTACCTTTCCGCCTCACAAACAAAAATCAGCATTCCCGTGCTGCCCACCGTGTGGTGCAGGTTTTGTTCGAGAAACTGCCGCCGCGCCAGGTTCGAGGCGCGCCAGTGGCGGACACGGCGTGGCACCAGATGCGTGGTGATTTTCGGCAGACGAAACAGCAGGCACAGCACAATGAACAACCCCCACTGCACCAGCAGCAAGCTGCGCAGGGTCAGCCATCCGGTCAGGTAATGCACGAAACCCGGCACCACCAACGCCAGCAGACTGGCCCATAGCAGCGGAATGTAGGCGTAGTCGTCGGCACGCGCCGCGAGCACCGTCACCAGTTCGGCGTCGGTGTCACGCTCGACCCGGGCGATGGCCTCGGCGACTTTGCGTTGTTCGTGTTCAGTCAGTAATGCCATGTCGAAAAGTGCCTGATCATTGTTGTTATGTACTCACCAGCCGCCGGACGAACCACCGCCGCCGAAACTGCCCCCGCCGCCGCTGAAGCCCCCGCCTCCACCGCCGCCGCCAAATCCACCACCGCCGAAGCCGCCCCCGCCACCGGAGCCGCCACGGCCGGCGGGAAGGATACCGAGCATCTGGCAGACAAACACGGTCAGGATGAACAACATCACCAAAAACACGAACAGCGCCGGATGACGTGAGACAAAATCGCTTTCGGGATCACCGCTGGATTCGTACACCGTCGACGGTTCATCCAGCGGATTACCGCCCAGCACCACCAGCATCGCCGCAACACCGTCGCTGATGCCCTTGCTGAAATTGCCGCTCTTGAAGGCAGGCGTGATGACTTGATGGATGATCACCGAGGTCTGCGCATCGGTCAGCCGATCCTCAAGACCGTAACCGACTTCGATACGCAATTTGCGCTCGTCACGGGCGACGATCAGCAATGCGCCGTTGTTCTTGTCCTTTTGGCCGATGCCCCAGTGACGCCCCAGTTGAACGCCGAAATCCTCAATGGTCGTGCCTTGCAGATCCGGCAGCGTGACCACCACCAACTGCTCGCCGGTCGCTTGCTCGTGAGCCTGCAACTGCTGGCTCAATTGCGCGCGCACCGATGGCTCGAGCATCTGTGCTTCGTCGACCACGCGCCCGCTCAGCGCCGGGAACGTCAACTCGGCCCGGGCGCTGACGGCGAACAGCCACAGCATCAGCACCAGGCCCATTTTCAATACACGCATGGGCAACCCCGGATCAGAATTTCACTTCCGGGGCCTTTTCTGCACCGGGCGTGGTGGCTTCGAAGGTTTCACGGATCGGCAAGTCGCTGTACATCACGCTGTGCCAGAGGCGACCGGGGAAGGTGCGAATCTCGGTGTTGTATTTCTGCACCGCCAGAATGAAATCGCGCCGCGCCACAGCGATGCGGTTTTCCGTGCCTTCGAGTTGCGATTGCAGGGCGAGGAAGTTCTGGTTGGCCTTGAGGTCCGGGTAGCGCTCGGACACCACCATCAAGCGGCTCAGCGCACCGGTCAGTTGATCCTGCGCCTGCTGGAACTGCTTGAGTTTTTCCGGGTTGTCGAGGGTGCTGGCATCGACCTGGATCGAGGTCGCCTTGGCCCGTGCTTCAATCACCGCAGTCAGGGTTTCCTCTTCATGTTTGGCGTAGCCCTTCACCGTCTCCACCAGATTGGGGATCAGGTCGGCCCGACGCTGGTACTGGTTCTGCACCTGACCCCACGCCGCTTTGGCCTGCTCGTCGAGGGTCGGAATGTTGTTGATGCCGCACGCTGTCAGCAGCGTGGCCATCAGCAGCAGCGTGGCGACCTGCAAGCGCGAGCGATAGGTTGGACTGACATTCATCGCAGTGATGCTCCTTGGCACATTTCATTATTAAAACCGGGCGCGAAACATTCTCGGTCGGCTCTTGGGGCATAATCGGCCGCGCCACTGGATTGCGACGGGCCAATGGGCTAAAAAGTGCCCTGCGCGTTCACGCTGCCGAGTGTCGGCTGTCGTTTTCGGCTCTGTTTTTTCGAGCCTGCACCCGAACAACAATAGTCGCTCCCTAACTTTTGGCTGGCCGGCATTGCATTTGCTGCTTGGGCCCTTGAGAAAAATATTCATGAAGAAGCTGTGTTTGCTGGGTCTGTTCGTCAGCCTGGCCAGTCATCAAGTATTGGCCGCCACGACCCCGGTACCCCTGGAAAACAAGGACGCCTTCATCAGCAACCTGATGAAGCAAATGACCCTCGACGAGAAAATCGGCCAGTTGCGCCTGATCAGTATCGGCCCGGAAATGCCCCGCGAGCTGATCCGCAAGGAGATCGCCGCCGGCAACATCGGCGGCACGTTCAACTCGATCACCCGCCCGGAAAACCGTCCGATGCAGGACGCGGCGATGCGCAGCCGTCTGAAGATTCCGATGTTTTTTGCGTACGACGTGATCCACGGTCACCGTACGATTTTCCCGATTCCACTGGCCCTGGCTTCAAGCTGGGACATGGACGCCATCGGCCAGTCCGGGCGGATTGCTGCCAAAGAAGCCGCCGCCGACAGCCTCGACATCACCTTCGCGCCGATGGTCGACATCTCCCGTGACCCGCGCTGGGGCCGCAGCTCCGAAGGTTTCGGTGAAGACACCTACCTGACCTCGCGCATCGCCAAAGTCATGGTCAAGGCCTATCAGGGCGAGACCCCGAGCGACGCCGACAGCATCATGGCCAGCGTCAAACACTTCGCCCTGTATGGCGCCGTAGAAGGTGGTCGCGACTACAACGTCGTCGACATGAGCCCGGTGAAGATGTACCAGGATTACCTGCCACCGTACCGCGCCGCGATTGATGCCGGTGCCGGCGGTGTGATGGTGGCGTTGAACTCGATCAACGGGATTCCGGCCACCGCCAACACCTGGCTGATGAACGACCTGTTGCGCAAGGACTGGGGCTTCAAGGGCCTGGCGGTCAGCGACCACGGGGCGATCTTCGAGCTGATCAAGCACGGTGTCGCCCGCGACGGTCGTGAAGCGGCGAAGCTGGCGATCAAGGCCGGCATCGACATGAGCATGAACGACACCCTGTACGGCAAAGAGCTGCCGGGGCTGCTCAAGTCCGGCGAGATCGAACAGAAAGACATCGACAACGCTGTGCGCGAAGTCCTCGCGGCCAAGTACGACATGGGCCTGTTCAAGGACCCGTACCTGCGCATCGGCAAGGCCGAAGATGACCCGGCCGACACTTACGCCGAGAGCCGTCTGCACCGCGCAGAGGCCCGTGAAGTGGCGCGTCGCAGCCTGGTCCTGCTGAAGAACCAGAACGAAACCCTGCCGCTGAAGAAAGACGCGAAAGTCGCGCTGGTCGGCCCGCTGGCCAAGGCACCGATCGACATGATGGGCAGTTGGGCCGCAGCGGGTAAACCGGCGCAGTCGGTCACCCTGTTCGATGGCATGAGTTCGGTGATCGGCGACAAGGCGAACCTGATCTACGCCCGTGGCGCCAACATCACCAGCGACAAGAAGGTTCTGGATTACCTGAACTTCCTTAACTTTGATGCCCCGGAAGTGGTCGATGATCCGCGTCCGGCCAACGTGCTGATCGACGAAGCGGTGAAAGCCGCCAAGGACGCTGACGTCATCGTCGCAGCGGTAGGCGAGTCCCGTGGCATGTCCCACGAATCCTCCAGCCGTACCGACCTGAACATCCCGGAAAACCAACGCGAGCTGATCCGCGCCCTGAAAGCCACCGGCAAGCCATTGGTGCTGGTGTTGATGAACGGCCGCCCGCTGACGATTCTCGAAGAGAACCAGTCGGCTGACGCGATTCTGGAAACCTGGTTCAGCGGCACCGAGGGCGGCAACGCCATCGCCGACGTGCTGTTCGGCGACTACAACCCGTCGGGCAAACTGCCGGTGACCTTCCCGCGTTCCGTGGGCCAGATCCCGACTTACTACAACCACCTGAGCATTGGCCGGCCGTTCACGCCGGGCAAACCGGGCAACTACACCTCGCAGTATTTCGATGACACCACAGGTCCGCTGTTTCCGTTCGGTTATGGTCTGAGCTACACCCAATTCGCCCTGAGCGACATGGCGCTGTCATCGACCACGCTGAACGCCACCGGCAAGCTCGACGCCAGCGTCATGGTGAAGAACGCCGGCAAGCGTGACGGCGAAACCGTGGTGCAGCTGTACATTCAGGACGTCACCGGTTCGATGATCCGCCCGGTGAAAGAATTGAAGAACTTCCAGAAAATCATGCTCAAGGCCGGTGAACAGAAAGTCGTGCACTTCACCATCACCGAAGATGACCTGAAGTTCTACAACGCCCAGCTCAAGTACGCGGCCGAACCTGGCAAGTTCAACGTGCAGATCGGCCTGGATTCCCAGGACGTGACGCAGCAGAGCTTCGAGTTGCTGTAACTGACAACGCAGTCCCTTGTAGGAGTGAGCCTGCTCGCGATAGCGGTCATTCAGCTAAATCAACGCTGACTGACACACCGCTATCGCGAGCAGGCTCACTCCTACATTTGTTTTGTGGGGTGGCGACTAGCCGCGGCGGTCGAGGATGTTGACCACCACCCGATCCACCCAGCCCCAGATCCTCTGCTTCACCCGCCGCCACAACGGCCGGCGCTGCCACTCTTCCAGACTGACCAACTGGCTCAAGCCAAAATCCTTCTCGAAACTCGCCTGCACCGCTGCCGTCAACGACGGGTCCAGTGCCTCAAGATTCGCCTCCAGATTGAAGCGCAGATTCCAGTGATCGAAGTTGCACGAGCCAATGCTCACCCAATCGTCCACCAGGACCATTTTCAGGTGCAGGAAGCACGGCTGGTATTCGAAGATCTGCACGCCGGCCTTAAGCAGGCGCGGGTAATAACGATGGCCGGCATAACGCACGGACGGATGATCGGTGCGTGGCCCGGTCAGCAGCAGGCGCACATCGACTCCGCGTGCGGCTGCCTTGCGTAATGAACGACGGATTTTCCAGGTCGGCAGAAAGTACGGCGTGGCCATCCAGATGCGCTGCTGGCCGCTGTTCAATGCACGGAATAGCGACTGCAAAATATCGCGGTGCTGGCGCGCATCGGCGTAGGCCACACGGCCCATGCCCTCGCCCATGTCCGGCACTTTGGGCAGCCGTGGCAGACCGACATGCGCCGACGGCTTCCATGCCCGTCGATGACGGTTGGCGATCCACTGACGGTCGAACAGCACCTGCCAGTCGAGGACCAGCGGGCCGGTGATCTCCACCATCACCTCATGCCACTCGCTGGTGTCCTGATCCGGTGTCCAGAATTCATCGGTGACACCCGTGCCGCCGACCACCGCCAGACGCTGGTCGACCAGCAGTAATTTGCGGTGATCACGATAGAAATTGCCGACCCAGCGCCGCCAGTTCAGGCGATTGTAGAAGCGCAGTTCGACGCCGGCATGGATCAGGCGCTGACGCAGGTTGAGGGTAAACGCGAGGCTGCCGTAATCATCGAACAGGCAACGCACTCGCACGCCACGTTCGGCGGCTTGCACCAGCGCTTGCACCACGGCCTCGGCGCAGGCTCCGGCCTCGACCAGATACAACTCCAGCTCGACCTGTTCTTCGGCACGGGCAATCTCCACCAGCATGCGCGGGAAGAACTGCGGGCCGTCGATCAACAACTCGAACCGGTTGCCGTCACGCCACGGAAACACCGCGCCGCGCATGTCAGCGTGCCGTGAAGATCAGCACCGCACCCACCGGCACCGACAGACTGATGGCCGACAGGTCGGCCAGTTTGCGCAGGTTTTCCAGTCCCGGAACAAGATCGAAATCTTCGGCGTTGATCACCAGCGGCTCCAGCGTCACCACTTGAAAGCGTCGGTCATCCAGACGCGTCGCCAGCAGCTCGGCGGGGTATTCGTGTTGCTTGCCGTGCAGGTTGACGGTCAGCGGCAAGCGCAATTCCAGCTGCGCGCCGGGGGCCAGATCGTTGATCGGGCGCAGGTCGATTTGCGTGGTGATGGTGGCTTCAGGGAATTGCTCGATCTGGAACAGCTCCTTGCGCATGCGTTCGTCACGCAGCGGGATGCCGCTGTTGATCGAATCCAGTTCGACTTCGACTTCGGCGCGACCGCTGGGGTCGACCTTGCCGTGCAGCACCAGAAAGCGCTGCACTTCAGAAATATGGGCGTTTTTCGTGCTGACGAACGACAGCCGCGACGACTCGCCGTCCAGATACCAATTGGCTTGCGCCGGCAGCGCAGCGGCGGCCAGCAACAGACTGGACAGGGTTTTGAAGAGGGAGCGGTTGAACATTGAACACTCGTGGGGCCGATAAACCTGCACGAACCTTAACCGGACGTGGCGTTTATGCAAACTTTCAATCACCACCTATCTATCTGCCGGTGAAGTCTTGTGGTGAGGGGATTTATCCCCGACCGGCTGCGCAGCAGTCGCAAACCTGAGGATTGGTTCTGAATGACACACTGCTGGGGCCGCTTCGCAGCCCATCGGGGATAAATCCCCTCACCACAGGGGTTGGGTGTGGTGGTCAGGGATTCAGGCGGCAGCCTTGGCGTTCGTTCAGCCATCGCGCGCTGTTGCGGCGGCCCATGCCGCTGACGGTGATGGTTTTACTGGCGCTGTCATCGCTGAAGCTGCTGGTCGGCAACCACTGTTTCACATAGCCACGGCAATACTCGGCGTCGTTGTTCATCACATACCGGCACGAACAATATTCCTTGGCGGTGTAGGCGCTGATGATGTCCGGAAAGGCCCACAGATTTTCCCGTTCGTACCCGATCCAACCGAGCAGCACGACAAGCAACACCAGCAAGAAGCGCTTCATGGCTGCACCGCCTTCAACACACGCTTGAGCAATTCGTTGTGGCGGTAGCTGCCGTCGCGATCATCGCCGTAGCGCACGATCACCAGTTTCTCGCTGGGAATCACATACAGCGCCTGGCCCCAATGGCCAAGCGCGGCGAAAGTGTCGGGCGGGGCGTCGGGCCAGGGTGATGACGCGCCATCCGCCGGACGATTGAGCCACCATTGGCCGCCGGGGACCGCTTCGTCCTGATGGGCCTTGTAACCGGCGAAAGGTTTCAGGTTGAAGGCCAGCCAATCCCTGGGCAGCAATTGCCGATCACGCCAGCGCCCGTCACGGGCCATCAACAGACCGACCCGCGCCAGATCCCGGGCCGTGAGATAGGCGTAGGAAGATGCGACAAACGTGCCGCTGGCATCGGTTTCCCACACGGCCTGGCGAATGCCCAACGGTTCGAACAGCGCCGTCCATGGGTAGTCGGGATAACGCTGCGGGCCGACGATGGTTTTCAACGCGGCCGCGAGCAGATTGCTGTCGCCACTGGAATAACGGAACGCCTGCCCCGGCTCGGCGTAACTGTCGTGATCGGCGGTGAACGCGGCCATGTCGCGGTGGCCACGGGTATACAGCATCGCCACCACCGAAGATTTCAGCGGGGCGTATTCGTAGTCTTCCTGCCAGTCGATACCCGAGGCCCAGTGCAACAGGTCGGCCATTTTGAGCGCCGGGTGTTGTTGCAGCGCCGGGTAAAATTTCACGGCGGGGTCTTCAAGTTTGAACAGGCCTTCGCCGTACGCCACGCCGAGCACGCTGGCCATCAGGCTTTTGCTGATCGACCAGGTCAAGTGCGGAGTCTGTTCGGTGGTCGGGCCGGCGTAGCGTTCGTAGACAATCTGACCGTCGCGGATGATCAGCAAAGCGTCGGTGCGGATGCCTTTGCGAGTATTGTCGTCGCGAGCGGGAAAGGCGTAGTTCTGCAGATCTTCAACCGCGGTGATCCGAGGGCCGACCGGCCACTGTTCGCCGGGCCACTGCTCGGCTTGAACGGTAAAGCTGAGCAACAGCAGAAACAGCGACAGGCCTTTGAACATGGTGTGGGCTCTGGGAATTAACCTGCTGAGCCTAGTCGGGGTTTATGACAGGGGTGTGGTGATTCTTAAATTGCTATCGCGAGCAGGCTCACTCCTACAGGGGGAACGCATTCCAATTGTAGGAGTGAGCCTGCTCGCGATGAGGCCTGTCAGGCCTCGACCAACGCCTTGGCCAACCGCTTCGCCCGTGCCCCCGCCGCCAACTGCATCACGCCCTGATCGCGCTGCCACATCGTCGCCCACTCGGGATTACCGGTGGCCAACGCCTGATCGATCTCACTCTTCAGCGATTTAAACTGCGCAAACAACCCACCCAGCAACATATGCCCCGGCGGATTGTTCGGCGGCTGCCGGCTCGCTTCCGCACAACCGGCCAGCAGCGCGAGCAAGCGCAATTGCAGCGGCTGCGGCCAGTCGCTGTCCTGGCCGACGCCGTACAACCACGCCGTCATCGCACTCAGCACATAGACATCTTCCAGCGTGCGAAACGGTTTGACGTAAGCGTCCCAACCGTCACCGGCCAGCAACTCGCACAACGCGCTGTCCAGATGCAGGCGACCGTGACTGACGTCCGGCATCAATGGCAGCGGCGGCAATTTTTCCACCGTCACGCCGGGTTCGCCGGGATACACCACCGCCAGGCTCAGGCGCGGGGCCTCGCCGGGTTCTTCGCAGCGCGCGGCAATCAGTAGCCAGTCCGCGGCATCACCGGCGGTGACGAAATCCTTGCGGCCCGTCAGACGCAAATCGGTCAGCCGCGTCTGCATGTCTGCCGGGCGCAAGCTGCGCTGTTCGGTCGCACACAACGCGCCGAGGCTCAGCGGCGCACTCGGCCACAACATGCGCAATGCCGCTTGATAACCGACCAGAAATGCCAGCCCCGGCGTCGCCATCCGCCGCCCGCCCGCGACCGCCAATTCGAACGGCGTGACGTTGCCCAGTTGATGCAACAACGTCGCAAAACCTTCGGCAAGGTCAGCAACGGCGGGCAATCGTTCACGGCTTTGCAACAGATCTGGCCAGGGCATAAGAGGCTCCTTGTGGGCTGTCATATAAGCATCACCAAACTTTCATGGCGATGACACCGGGGCTACATAGCCTGACTTTGCACAACACGGCTGCATAAAGAAAGTCGATCGGCTGCAACCCACGACGGGTTAAAGGCCCGTACGGAGATTCACATGACTCAGATCGCCCGCATCAGCGACACCGGCAATGAACGCCGCCTGCAAGCCGAACGCCTGATCGGCGCCGAGGCCTTGCAGCAAGCCCAGGCCTTGCGCTTCAGCGTCTTCAGTGGCGAGTTCAACGCCAAGCTGAAAGGCGCGGAACTGGGTCTGGACATGGATGATTATGATGTTCACTGCAGCCACATCGGCGTGCGTGACCTGAACACCGGGCGCCTGGTGGCGACCACCCGTTTGCTCGATCACACCGCCGCCAGCAGCCTGGGCAAGTTCTACAGCGAAGAAGAATTCAGCCTGCACGGCCTCGCTCATCTGCAAGGCCCGATCCTTGAAATCGGCCGCACCTGTGTTGACCCGGCCTACCGCAATGGCGGCACCATCGCCGTGCTTTGGGGCGAGTTGGCCGAAGTGCTGAATCAGGGTGGCTACAGCTACTTGATGGGCTGCGCGAGCATCCCGATGCAGGACGGCGGCATTCAGGCTCACGCGATCATGCAGCGTCTGCGCGAACGTTATCTGTGCACCGAACACCTGCGCGCCGAACCGAAAAATCCGCTGCCGACGCTGGATATCCCCTCCAACGTGATTGCGGAAATGCCACCGCTGCTCAAGGCCTACATGCGTCTGGGCGCGAAGATCTGCGGCGAGCCGTGCTGGGATGAAGACTTCCAGGTGGCAGACGTGTTCATCCTGCTCAAGCGCGACGAACTCTGCCCGCGCTACGCCAAGCACTTCAAGGCGGCCGTGTGATGAGCCGGTTGCGGGTGTACGCGCGGATCGCGCGAGTGCTGCTGGTGGTCTCGCTGGGTTTGAGCATGGCCAGCGTCTTCGGCGTGTTTGAACGGATTGGCCTCGCGCATTCGATGGAGCGGCGCCAGCGCTGGTCGCGGTTTTTCATGGCGCGCCTGAGCAACGCCCTGCCCTTTCGCATGACCGTACACGGCGAATTGCCGAAGCAGCCGATGCTGTGGGTCAGCAACCATGTGTCGTGGACGGATATCCCGCTGCTGGGCATGCTCACGCCGCTGTCGTTTCTGTCCAAGGCTGAAGTGCGCACCTGGCCGGTGGCCGGTTGGCTGGCGGCAAAGGCTGGCAGCTTGTTCATCCGTCGCGGTTCGGGCGACAGCCAGCTGATCCGCAAGCAGATGACCCGTCACTTGCAAACCGATCATTCGCTGTTGATGTTCCCGGAAGGCACGACCACTGACGGGCGTTCACTGCGCACTTTTCACGGTCGCCTGCTGTCGGCGGCGATTGATTCCGAGGTGATGCTGCAACCGGTGGCGATCCGTTACCTGCGCAACGGTGAGATCGATACGCTGGCACCGTTCATTGGTGACGATGATCTGCTGTCGCACCTGATGCGTCTGTTCAGCAACGATTGCGGCGACGTCGAAGTGCATCTGCTCAAGCCGATTGCCTGCCAGGGCCGGGAGCGTGCGGCGCTGGCATTTGAAGCGCAGCAGGCGGTGCAGAAGGCGTTGTTTGGTGCGATTCCGGAAACCCGACAATCGCCAATGCGTCCAGCAATCGCAGCCTGAAACAGCAATCCCCTGTAGGAGTGAGCCTGCTCGCGATAGCGGTGGTTCAGTCACATCGGTGTTGCCTGATGTACCGCTATCGCGAGCAGGCTCACTCCTACATTAGATCTTCTGTGCCTGGGAGTTTTCGGCGAAGTCCTGGAGTTGCGGGTAGAAGAGGCGAAAGTCTTCACTCAACGGCTCATACAACCGCCGCAATTCCTGCATCGCCCCCGCCAATTCCTCCGGCTTTGTCAAACGCCGGGAGATGCCGCGCAACACCTGCTCCAGCACTTCAAACTCCCGGTACGAACCCAGCCAGTCATTGGCGACCATGTGCGGCGCAATCTTCGCCAGACGCTCGGGCAATTGCGGTTCACGGGACAGCACCCGGTAGACATCCGCCGTGAACTGCTCAAGTGGTTGATCGGCATACAAGCGCCAGTCCCGCGCCAGACAATGGTCGAAAAACACATCGAGGACGATCCCGGCATAACGCCGTCGGGTCTCGGAAAATCGCCCCAGCGCAATGTCCACCAACGGATGGCGATCCGTGAACACGTCAATCCGTCGATGCAGTTGAATGGCCGCCTCGACTTCCGGGGCAAACTGCCCTTGCAGCCGCCCTTTGACGAAATCGCCATACAGGCTGCCGAGCAATTGATCGGGGCGCTGGCCACCGAGGTGCAAATGTGCGAGATAGTTCATGGGCGCAGCTTAGCACTGCGACCCGTTATCCATATATCCACGTATCGTTATAACGCGATATACCAATTTATGCTGACGTCAGATCAAAATCATATTGGTGTATCGCGATCTAACGATTTAAAGTTCGCCACATCGCGATATAGCGTTGTACACATGATGAGCACCCTGCCATGAACCTCGACCTCGACGAAATAATAAAAGCCCTGGCGCACCCAGTACGACGAGACATCCTCAACTGGCTGAAAGACCCGAAAGGCGAATTCCCGGAACAGTTGCACAACCACGAGTACGGCATTTGCGCCGGGCAGATCGATCAACGCTGCGGCCTGTCGCAGTCGACCGTTTCGGCGCACCTCGCAACGTTGCAACGCGCCGGTCTGATCAGCAGCCAGAAGGCCGGTCAATGGCATTTTTTCAAACGCAACGAGGACGTGATCAAGGCGTTCCTCAGCACCCTCAGTAAAGAGCTCTGACCCTTCACGTCAGTTAGCCGACAAGGAAACCCGCATGCCCCTCTCGCTACTCATCCTCGCCTTGAGCGCCTTCGCCATCGGCACCACCGAATTCGTCATCATGGGCCTGTTGCCCGACGTGGCGGCCGACCTCGGTGTGTCGATTCCCGGCGCCGGCTGGCTGGTGACCGGTTACGCCCTCGGCGTGGCCATCGGTGCACCGTTCATGGCACTGGCCACCGCCAAACTGCCGCGCAAGGCTGCACTCGTCGCGTTGATGGGCATTTTTATTGTCGGCAACCTGCTCTGTGCGCTGGCCAGTGATTACAACGTGCTGATGTTTGCCCGTGTCGTCACTGCACTGTGCCACGGTGCCTTCTTTGGTATCGGTTCGGTGGTGGCGGCAGGTCTGGTGGCGCCGAACAAACGCGCTTCGGCAGTCGCGCTGATGTTCACCGGCCTGACGCTGGCCAACGTCCTCGGCGTGCCGTTGGGCACTGCGCTGGGTCAGGAAGCCGGCTGGCGTTCGACCTTCTGGGCAGTGACCGTGATCGGTGTGATCGCGTTGATCGGTCTGATCCGCTTTCTGCCGGCCAAGCGTGACGAAGAAAAACTCGACATGCGCGCCGAACTCGCCGCCCTCAAAGGTGCGGGTATCTGGCTGTCGCTGAGCATGACCGCACTGTTCGCTGCCTCGATGTTCACCCTGTTTACTTACGTCGCGCCGCTGCTCGGCGACGTCACTGGCGTTTCGCCAAAAGGCGTGACCTGGACCCTGCTGTTGATCGGCCTTGGTCTGACCGTCGGCAACATCATCGGCGGCAAACTGGCAGACAAGCGCCTCGGCGCCACCCTGATCGGCGTGTTCGTGGCGATGGCGGTGGTGTCCACCGTGCTGAGCTGGACCAGCGTCGCGCTGATCCCGACCGAAATCACCCTGTTCCTCTGGGCCACCGCCTCGTTCGCGGCGGTGCCGGCACTGCAAATCAACGTAGTCACCTTCGGCAAGGCTGCACCAAACCTGGTCTCGACCCTGAACATCGGCGCTTTCAACGTCGGCAACGCGCTTGGCGCCTGGGTTGGCGGCAGCGTCATCGCCCACGGCTTCGGCCTGACCAGCGTGCCATTGGCTGCAGCTGCTCTGGCAGTGCTCGCCCTGCTGGTGACCCTGATTACTTTCCGTCAGAACGGCAACGCCGAGCTGGCCCCCGCGACCAACTGATTAACCACGTCATTACGAGGGTTCTATTTCATGGCAACAATTTTCGATCCGATCAAACTGGGCGACATCGAGCTGGCCAACCGCATCATCATGGCCCCGCTGACCCGCTGCCGCGCCGACGAAGGCCGCGTGCCGAATGCGCTGATGGCCGAATACTACGTACAGCGCGCCTCCGCCGGCCTGATCCTCAGCGAAGCGACTTCGGTAACGCCAATGGGCGTCGGCTACCCGGACACCCCGGGCATCTGGTCCAACGATCAAGTGCGCGGCTGGTCCAACGTGACCAAAGCCATTCACGCTGCCGGCGGCAAGATTTTCCTGCAACTGTGGCACGTAGGTCGCGTTTCTCATCCGTCGTACCTCAACGGTGAAGCACCGGTTGCACCGAGCGCGGTTCAACCCAAAGGTCACGTCAGCCTGGTTCGCCCACTGGCCGACTACCCAACCCCGCGCGCCCTGGAGACCGCTGAAATCGCCGACATCATCGACGCTTACCGCACCGGCGCCGAGAACGCCAAGGCCGCCGGTTTCGATGGCGTGGAAATCCACGGCGCCAACGGCTACCTGCTCGACCAGTTCCTGCAAAGCAGCACCAACCAGCGCACCGACAACTACGGCGGCTCGCTGGAGAACCGCGCACGTCTGCTGCTGGAAGTGACTGACGCAGCGATCGAAGTCTGGGGCGCTGGCCGTGTCGGTGTGCACCTGGCACCACGCGCCGACTCCCACGACATGGGCGACGACAACCTGGCGGAAACCTTCACCTACGTTGCTCGTGAGCTGGGCAAACGCGGCATCGCGTTCATCTGCTCCCGCGAGAAAGAAGGCGCTGACAGCCTTGGTCCGCAATTGAAAGAAGCTTTCGGTGGCCCGTACATCGCCAACGAAAAATTCACCAAGGACAGCGCCAATGCATGGCTGGCCAGCGGCAAGGCTGACGCCGTCGCGTTCGGCGTGCCGTTCATTGCCAACCCGGATCTGCCGGCGCGTTTGAAGGCGGATGCACCGTTGAATGATGCGCGTCCGGAGCTGTTCTACGCGAAAGGCCCGGTCGGTTATATCGACTACCCGACGCTGTAACGCTTACCGCAGAAACACAAAAGCCCCCGACTCGTGAGAGCCGGGGTTTTTTTGTTGGGCGGCGCTCAGGGCCAGCGGCCAACACTCATTCACACAGACGACACAAATTCCCTACAAAATCCGTAGCTCGCTACGTATAAACTCCCCGCCGCGAACGTATATAAAAGCAGGCCAATTGACATAAGCTGTGTCAATTACGCATTTTGTTTCATTTGCGCAGGCTAGGGCTCAGGCGCAGCATATCCAACCCTGTATCGACCCAGCGCTCGGCCTCGGCATGCAACTCGAAGCTGTCCGGCGCCAGAAGCCAACCATACAGAAGGCCATCGATATAGGCATGAATGCTGATGGCCGCACGGGCAGTGTCGAGATCTTGCGGCAACTGGCCGCGATTCACCGCATTACGCAGGGTCAGCCCGATACGCAGATTGCAATCGAGGCTGGCCGCCCGGCGCTGCTGGCGCAAATCGCACATTTCATCGGTGAACTCGCACTTATGAAACAGAATTTCGTTGATACGCCGGGTTTTCGGGTCCAGCGCAACTTGATGAAACAAATGAATCAGCAATTTGCGCATACAGCCCAGCGGGTCCAGTTCGTCCTCGCTTTCACTGGCCTTGGCCAGTTCATCCAGCGGCTCATGCAAGCTGTCGAGCATGGCCTGGACCAGATCGGCCTTGTTGCTGAAATGCCAATAGATCGCGCCGCGCGTGACACCGGCCATGGTCGCGATGTCCGCCAACGTCGTACGAGCGACGCCCCTTTCATAAAAGGCTTTCTCTGCCGCCTCCAGAATCTGGCTGCGGGTTTCTTGAGCTTCCTCTTTGGTACGGCGGACCATGGCAGTAAAACCTCAAACAGGATGTTTCAGGGATGGCTGAATATCCGCTGAATAAAAAGGGGGGCGATCTCTCGCGGATCGGCTCCCCGGCCTACAATTTCAAACCTTGCAACGACTTTTGTAACAGGGTGGGTACGCGGCCAAGGTGTTTACAAACAACCATGAACGTAAGTATATTCATTAGCAAGCTACTTATCCACCCGGCATCTTTTTTTTACCCTTCCACACTTCTTGTGCGTTTTTTGCGCGCCTGACCCGAGGATCTTCATGCAATTCAAGCCAGCTGTTACCGCTCTGGTCACTGCCGTCGCCCTGGCATCGCTGCTCAGCGGATGTAAAAAGGAAGAAGCGGCACCGGCCGCTCCGCCCCCTCAGGTCGGCGTCGTCACCCTGCAACCACAAGCCTTCACCCTCACGTCGGAACTGCCGGGGCGCACCAGTGCGTACCGCATCGCGGAAGTTCGACCGCAGGTCAACGGCATCATTCTCAAACGTCTGTTCAAGGAAGGCGGCGACGTCAAAGCCGGCCAGCAGCTGTATCAGATCGATCCGTCGGTCTATGAAGCGACCCTGAAAAGCGCTGAAGCCAATCTGCGTTCGACCAAGTCGATCTCCGACCGCTACAAGCAACTGGTCGACGAGCAGGCCGTGAGCCGTCAGGAATACGACACCGCCGTGTCCAACCGCCTGCAATCGGAAGCCTCGTTGCAGAGCGCGCAGATCAACGTGCGTTACACCAAGGTTTACGCGCCGATCTCCGGTCGTATCGGTCGTTCTTCAGTGACCGAAGGTGCACTGGTCAGCAATGGCCAGACCGATGCCATGGCGACGATCCAGCAACTGGACCCGATCTACGTCGACGTGACGCAGTCTTCGGTTGAACTGCTGGAACTGCGCCGCGAACTGGAAAGCGGTCGTCTGCAAAAGGCCGGTGACACTTCGGCTGCGGTCAAGCTGACCCTGGAAGACGGCAGCCAGTACAAGCTCGACGGTAAGCTGGAATTCTCCGAAGTGTCGGTCGACCCGACTACCGGTTCCGTGACCCTGCGCGCCGTGTTCCCGAACCCGGATCACACCCTGCTGCCGGGCATGTTCGTCCGCGCCCAGTTGCAGGCCGGCGTCAACGCCGCGGCCATTCTGGCGCCGCAGCAAGGCGTGACTCGTGACCTCAAAGGCACCCCGACCGCGCTGGTCGTCGGCGCCGACAACAAGGTCGAACTGCGTCAGCTCAAGGCCAGCCGCACCGTCGGCAGCCAGTGGCTGATCGAAGATGGCTTGAAAGCCGGCGATCGCCTGATCACCGAGGGGCTGCAATACGTGCGCCCTGGTGTTCAGGTAAACCCGACCGAAGCCACCAATGTCGCGAAAAAGAACCCGGCCCCCGCTCAGGCAGCTGACAAAGCCGCTGGCGGCAAAGGGGAGTAACTCATGTCAAAATTCTTCATCGACCGTCCGATTTTCGCCTGGGTAATTGCCCTGGTGATCATGCTGGTCGGGGCACTTTCGATCCTGAAACTGCCGATCAACCAGTACCCGAGCATTGCGCCACCGGCCATTGCGATCTCCGTGACCTACCCGGGCGCTTCGGCGCAAACCGTGCAGGACACCGTGGTACAGGTGATCGAGCAACAGCTCAACGGTATCGACAACTTGCGTTATGTGTCCTCGGAAAGTAACTCCGACGGCAGCATGACCATCACCGCGACCTTCGAGCAAGGCACCAACTCCGACACCGCGCAGGTACAGGTTCAGAACAAGCTGAACCTGGCCACCCCGCTGTTGCCGCAGGAAGTGCAGCAACAAGGTATCCGTGTGACCAAGGCAGTGAAAAACTTCCTCTTGGTGATCGGTGTTGTATCGCGTGACGGCAGCATGACCAAGGACGACCTGTCCAACTACATCGTGTCGAACATGCAGGACCCGATCTCGCGGACCGCCGGTGTCGGTGACTTCCAGGTCTTCGGTGCGCAGTATGCGATGCGTATCTGGCTCGACCCGGCCAAGCTGAACAAGTACAACCTGACCCCGGCTGACGTCAGCACCGCGATTTCGGCGCAGAACGTCCAGGTCTCGTCCGGTCAGCTCGGTGGTTTGCCGGCGCTGCCTGGCCAGCAACTGAACGCCACGATCATCGGCAAGACCCGTCTGCAGACTGCCGAGCAGTTCAAGGCGATTCTGCTGAAGGTCAACCAGGATGGTTCGCAAGTGCACGTCGGTGATGTCGCCGATGTCGGTCTGGGTGGCGAGAACTCGACCATCTCGGCGCAATTCAACGGCAAGCCGTCTTCCGGTCTGGCGGTGAAACTGGCCAACGGCGCCAACGCCCTCGACACCGCCAAAGCCCTGCGCAAAACGATTGACGAGCTCAAGCCGTTCTTCCCGCAAGGCATGGAAGTGGTGTTCCCGTATGACACCACGCCAGTGGTGACCGAGTCGATCAAGGGTGTGGTTGAAACCCTGGTCGAAGCGATCGTGCTGGTGTTCCTGGTGATGTTCCTGTTCCTGCAAAACTTCCGCGCCACCGTCATCACCACGATGACCGTGCCAGTGGTATTGCTGGGTACGTTCGGCATCCTCGCGGCGTTCGGTTTCAGCATCAACACCCTGACCATGTTCGGTATGGTGCTGGCCATCGGCTTGCTGGTGGACGACGCCATCGTCGTGGTGGAAAACGTCGAGCGGGTGATGAGCGAAGAAGGCTTGTCACCGAAAGAAGCGACCAAAAAATCCATGGGCCAGATCCAGGGCGCACTGGTCGGTATTGCCTTGGTTCTGTCGGCGGTACTGCTGCCGATGGCGTTCTTCAGCGGTTCTACCGGTGTGATCTACAAGCAGTTCTCGATCACCATCGTCTCGGCCATGGCCCTGTCGGTAATGGTCGCGCTGATCTTCACCCCGGCGCTGTGCGCCACCATGCTCAAGGCAATTCCGAAAGGCGAGCACGGCACACCGAAAAAAGGTTTCTTCGGCTGGTTCAACCGCAGCTTCGACCGTGGTGTGAAAAGCTACGAGCGTGGCGTCGGCAACATGCTGTCGCGCAAAGCCCCGTATCTGCTGGCCTACGTACTGATCGTGGTTGGCATGATCTGGCTGTTCACACGCATTCCGACTGCGTTCCTGCCGGAAGAAGACCAGGGCGTACTGTTCGCCCAGGTACAAACGCCTGCCGGTTCCAGTGCCGAACGCACCCAGGTTGTAATCGACGAAATGCGCTCCTACCTGCTGGAGAAAGAGTCCGGCGCGGTGGCCTCGGTGTTCACTGTGAACGGCTTCAACTTCGCCGGTCGTGGTCAGAGCTCGGGTCTGGCGTTCATCATGCTCAAACCGTGGGGCGAGCGTGATGCCAGCAACAGCGTGTTTGCTCTGGCCCAACGTGCGCAGCAACACTTCTTCAGCTTCCGCGACGCGATGGTGTTTGCCTTCGCCCCGCCGGCGGTACTGGAGTTGGGTAACGCCACCGGTTTCGACGTGTTCCTGCAAGACCGTGCCGGTATCGGCCACGACAAGCTGATGGAAGCGCGTAACCAGTTCCTCGGCTTGGCTGCGCAGAGCAAGGTGCTGTATCAGGTGCGTCCGAACGGCTTGAACGATGAGCCGCAGTACCACCTGGAAATCGACGATGCGAAAGCCCGCGCCCTCGGCGTGAGCATTTCCGACATCAACAGCACCCTGTCGATTTCCTTCGGTAGTAGTTACGTCAACGACTTCATCGACCGTGGTCGTGTGAAGAAGGTTTACGTACAAGGTCAGGCCGGTGCTCGCATGAGCCCGGAAGACATGAAGAAGTGGTATGTGCGCAACAGCGCCGGGACCATGGTGCCGTTCTCCGCGTTCGCCAAGGGCGAGTGGATCTACGGTTCGCCGAAACTGGCCCGTTACAACGGCGTAGAGGCAATGGAGATCCTCGGTTCTCCGGCACCGGGTTACTCCACCGGTGATGCCATGGCCGAAGTCGAAGCGATTGCCAAGAAACTGCCGGCCGGTGTCGGTATCTCCTGGACGGGTCTGTCCTACGAGGAACGTCTGTCCGGCTCGCAAGCACCCGCGCTGTACGCCTTGTCGCTGCTGATGGTGTTCCTGTGTCTGGCGGCGTTGTATGAGAGCTGGTCGATTCCGATCGCGGTCATGCTCGTGGTGCCGCTGGGGATCATCGGTGCGCTGTTGGCCACCAGCCTGCGCGGTCTGTCCAATGACGTGTACTTCCAGGTAGGCCTGTTGACGACCATCGGTCTGGCAGCTAAAAACGCCATTCTGATCGTCGAGTTCGCCAAGGAGCTGCATGAGCAAGGGCGCAGTCTGCGCGATGCGGCGATCGAAGCCTGCCGCATGCGTCTGCGACCGATCATCATGACGTCGCTTGCCTTCGTCCTCGGTGTTGTACCGTTGGCAATCTCCACCGGCGCCGGTTCAGGCAGTCAACATGCGATCGGTACCGGCGTGATTGGCGGTATGCTCACGGCCACGATCCTGGCGATTTTCTGGGTCCCACTGTTCTTCGTCACTGTGTCGTCCATGGGCCAGCGCAAAAATGCCGACTCCGATGACACCAAAGAAACTCCTAAAGAGGCTGGCCAATGAGCAAGTCGCTACTCTCCATCGCCGTCGCGGCCTTCGTGCTGAGCGGTTGCTCGCTGATACCTGATTATCAGCAGCCTGAGGCTCCGGTCGCAGGCCAGTACCCGCAGGGCCCGGCGTACTCGCCGGCCCAGGCTCCGGCGCAGGCCGCTGCCGAGCAGGGCTGGAAGCAGTTTTTCCATGACCCGGCCCTGCAACAGCTGATCCAGGTGTCGCTGGAAAACAACCGCGACCTGCGTGTCGCGGCGCTGAACATCGACGCTTACGCGGCTCAATACCGCATCCAGCGTGCCGACCTGTTCCCGGCGGTTTCGGCCAATGCCAGCGGCAGCCGTCAGCGGGTTCCGGCCCGTGCCTCGCAGACCGGTGAAGCGGGCATCACCAGTTCCTACTCCGCAACTGTCGGCATCAGCGCCTACGAACTCGACCTGTTCGGTCGGGTTCGCAGCCTGAGCGAACAAGCGCTGCAACAGTACTTCGCGACTGAAGAAGCGCGTCGCAGCACCCAGATCAGTCTGGTGGCCAGCGTCGCCAACGCCTACCTGACCTGGCAGGCGGACAAAGAACTGCTCAAGCTGACCCAGGACACCCTCGGTGCCTTCGAAGAAAGCTACAAGCTGACCAGCCGCAGCAACGAAGTCGGAGTGGCCTCGGCCCTGGACCTGGCGCAGTCGCGTACCTCGGTGGAAAACGCCCGTGCGCAACTGGCCAAGTACACCCGCCAGGTGGCTCAGGACGAAAACAGCCTGACCCTGCTGCTCGGTACCGGTATCCCGGCCAATCTGCAAGCGGCCAAACCGCTGGCCGATGACCTGCTCAGCGACGTCCCGGCCGGTCTGCCTTCGGACCTGCTGCAACGTCGTCCGGACATCCTTCAGGCCGAGTACAACCTGAAAGCCGCCAACGCCAACATCGGCGCCGCCCGTGCAGCGTTCTTCCCGAGCATCAGCCTGACCGCCAACGCGGGCAGCCTGAGCCCGGATCTGTCCGGTCTGTTCAAGGGTGGTTCGGGGACGTGGCTGTTCCAGCCGCAGATCAACCTGCCGATCTTCAACGCCGGCAGCCTGCGCGCCAGCCTCGACGCCGCCAAGATCCAGAAGGACATTGGCGTGGCGAACTACGAGAAGTCCATTCAAACGGCCTTCCAGGAAGTCGCCGACGGCCTCGCCGCGCGTCAGACCTACACTGAGCAGCTACAAGCGCAGCGTGATTTCGTTCAGGCCAACCAGGATTACTACCGTCTGGCCGAACGTCGTTACCGCATCGGCGTCGACAGCAACCTGACCTTCCTCGATGCCCAGCGTCAGTTGTTCAGCGCCCAACAAGCGCTGATCACCGACCGCCTCGCGCAACTGACCAGCGCGGTCAACCTGTACAAGGCACTGGGCGGTGGCTGGAATGCGCAAACCGCACAGAACGAACCGCTGAAAGAAGAAGCACCGAAGATGAAGCTGTTCTGATCATCGTCCGGTGAAGACAAGGAGCCCGCCATTTGGCGGGCTTTTTGTTGCCTGTCAGAAAGCTATGTTGTCTGGTCTGACCCTATCGCGAGCAGGCTCACTCCTACGATTGGAATGCATTCCCCTGTAGGAGTGAGCCTGCTCGCGATGAGGCCTTATCAACCACCACAAAGCCCGGCTTAATCTTGCGTTCGATAATCGCCCGAAACCCGCTTTCGCCAATTGAATCCACCCATCCACGCCCCGCACCATTCGTCCCACAAAACCAATAACAACAGGTTCGACACCATGCTCCCGCGCCCTGCCCCGTCCGGCTGATCTCCGCCGCTTAACCTCTGAACACATTTCCTGTCTGCGCCCCGAAATCGGCGGCAGCGCATCCGTTTGCCTTAAAAAAACAAGAGAGACCCGAACCCATGACCATTTCCCCTGCGCCGTACGCACTCCCCGGCCTGATTGCCCTGGCACTGACTGGCGTCGCCCTGCCCGCTGCGGCTGAAGAAGCCGGTTTTGTCGAAGGGGCCAAGGTCAACCTCAACCTGCGCAACTTCTACATCAACCGTAACTTCACCAACCCGACCAAGGCCCAGGGCAAGGCTGAAGAATGGACGCAGAACTTCATCCTCGACGCCAAATCCGGTTTCACTCAGGGCACCGTCGGTTTCGGCATGGACGTGCTGGGGCTTTACTCGGTGAAGCTCGACGGCGGCAAAGGTACCGGCGGTACGCAGCTGTTGCCTTTGGATCACGATGGACGCCCGGCGGACAACTTCGGCCGCACCAACGTTGCCTTCAAAGCCAAGCTGTCGCAGACCGAAGTGAAGGTTGGCGAATGGATGCCGGTGCTGCCGATCCTGCGTTCGGACGACGGCCGCTCGCTGCCGCAAACCTTTCGCGGCGGCCAGATCACCTCCAAGGAAATCGACGGCCTGACCCTCTATGGCGGCCAGTTCCGCGCCAACAGCCCGCGCGATGACAGCAGCATGAGCGACATGTCGATGTTCGGCAAAGCGGCGTTCACCTCCGATCGCTTCAATTTTCAGGGCGGTGAATATGTGTTCAACGACAAACGCACACAGATCGGTGTGTGGAACGCCGAGCTCAAGGACATCTACAGCCAGCAGTACGTCAATCTGATCCACAGCCAACCGCTCGACGACTGGACGCTGGGCGCCAACCTCGGCTTTTTCTACGGCAAGGACGACGGCAGCGCCCGTGCTGGCGACCTCGATAACAAAACCTGGTCCGGCATGTTTTCGGCCAGATACGGCGGCAACACCTTTTACGTCGGCCTGCAAAAGCTCACGGGCGACAGTGCCTGGATGCGCGTCAACGGCACCAGCGGCGGTACTCTGGCCAACGACAGCTACAACTCCAGTTACGACAATGCGCAGGAACGCTCCTGGCAGGTGCGCCACGACTACAACTTCGTCGCGCTTGGCATCCCCGGCCTGACCCTGATGAACCGTTACATCAGCGGCGACAACGTGCACACCGGCACCGTCACTGACGGCAAGGAATGGGGTCGCGAATCGGAGCTGGGCTACACCGTGCAGAGCGGCGCACTCAAGGACCTCAACGTCAGATGGCGCAACTCAACCATGCGTCGGGATTTCAGCAACAACGAGTTTGACGAGAATCGCCTGATCGTCAGCTACCCGATCAGCCTGCTCTAACCCCCCCTGTAGAGCTGCCGCAGGCTGCGATCTTTTGATTTTTTATAAGATCAAAAGATCGCAGCCTTCGGCAGTTCCTTCAGGAAAAGGTGATATCAGCGAGCCATCCGTCAGGAGCGCTGGCACTTTGCTTGCCGTCGAGTAGAGTTGAATCACCTGAAGGACTCAGGCGTACAACCTCTCGCACTTCCGTTATCTGTTGATGTTGGTCCCCCAAGACTTGAGCCAGGCTGTCATCGGAAGACACTGCTGATCACCAGAGGACCCCCTCATGATCACCCGACTCAATGTAGCGCCCGACTGGGACGCCAAGGCGTACCAGCAGTTTTCCCGCTTGCGACAACGTCCGGTCAATGAATTGCTCGACCGTGTCGATCTGCAGAACCCCAAACATATTTATGACCTCGGTTGCGGTACCGGCATTGCCACGCAACTACTGGCCGAGCGCTGGCCGCGTGCACGGTTGCAAGGCATCGACAGCTCCCGGCAAATGCTCGATGAAGCCCGCTGCCTGCCGATTCACGCGTCGTGGAAGCACTGCGATCTGCTCGATTGGCAGCCCGAACAACCGGCAGATCTTTTGCTCGCGGCGGCGGTGCTGCATTTCATCGATGGTCATGAAACTTTGCTGCCGCACCTGCTCGGCCAGCTCAATCGCGGCGGCTGCCTGGCGGCGCACATGCCCGACTGGCGAGATGCGTTGTGGTATCGATTGATGCTCGAAACGCTGGACGATGCCGGCCCCGGCGGCACACCACTGGGTACGCCGCAATTGCGCCAACGCATGGCGGCGCGGCCGCTGTTGTCGCTGGAGGATTACTATCGCCTGCTCGCGCCGTTGACCGCGTCGCTGGATATCTGGGAGACCGAGCAATTGCAGGTGGTCGACGGTAAATCGCCGGTGTACGACTGGGTCAAGGTGTCGGCATTGCGACCGGTGATGCAGGCGCTGGATTCAGAGGAGCAGTCGCGGTTTATCTATCACTACCTGATGCGAGTGAACGCGCACTATCCACAGGAAGCGGACGGGCATACGTTGTTTGCGTTCAAGCGGATATTCATTGTCGCGACGGTGTGATGCGTCGCATCCGCTACCGCTATCGCGAGCAGGCTCACTCCTACAAGGGAACGCATTCCAAATGTAGGAGTGAGCCTGCTCGCGATGGCTTCAGCCCGGTCAACGACTATTCCCGGGATTCGATTCCAAGCTCATCCCACACCGATTCCGCCAGGTGAAACGTCGCATTCGCCGCCGGAATCCCGCAATAAATCGCACTTTGCATGATCACTTCCTTGATCTCGCCCCGGCTCACGCCGTTATTGGCCGCCGCCCGCAGGTGCAGTTTCAGCTCACCCTCGCGGTTCATCCCGATCAGCATGGCGATGGTGATCAGGCTGCGGGTGTGCCGAGGCAAACCCGGGCGAGTCCAGATATCGCCCCAGGCGTGACGGGTGATCATCTCCTGGAATTCCGAGTTGAACTCGGTCAGCGTCGTCAGGCTGCGATCAACATGCGCATCGCCCAACACTGCGCGGCGCACCTGCATGCCGTCGTCGTAACGTTGTTTCTCGTCCACAAAAATCCCCTTATGAAGCGTTCAGAAACACCAACACGCGATCACTGAAATCCGCACCGGCCTGCACGTTGGAAAGATGCGCCGCATAGAACTCGGCGTATTCGGCGCCGCGTACATGCTCCTCAATGAAATGCCCGCCGGACGGCGGCGTGACCGCGTCTTCGCTGCCGGCGATGACCAACAGCGGCACATTGATCGAAGCCAGTTGATCACGGAAATCGGCATCGCGTACTGCCGCGCAATTGGCCGCATACCCCTCAGGCGAAGTGGCCGCGAGCATGTCGGTGATCTGCTTGGCCGCCGCCGGATGAGCCGCCGAAAAGTCCGGGGTAAACCAACGGGCAATCGACGCGTCACGCAAGGCAAACATTGCCGCCGGGCCGTCGCGCAGCACCGTTTCAATACGCGGATTCCACACCGATGGATCGCCGATTTTCGCCGCCGTGTTGCAGACGATCAGCTTGTGCAATCGCTGCCCGGCATTGATGCCCAGCCACTGCCCGATCAACCCGCCCATCGACAGACCGCAGAAATGCGCACGCTCGATGTGCAGCGCATCCAGCAAAGCCAGGACATCGTGACCGAGTTGCTCGATGCTGTACGGCCCCGGCGTTACCAGTGATTTGCCGTGCCCACGGGTGTCGAAACGCAACACACGAAAATGCTCGGTGAATGCCGGCATTTGCGCGTCCCACATATGCAGGTCGGTGCCCAGCGAGTTGGACAGTACCAGCACCGGCGCATCGGCCGGACCTTCAATGTTGTAATGCAGTTCGCCATCGGCGAGTTGAACGAAAGCCACAGCCCTCTCCTTCAGACAGACAATGCGTGATGTTCGGCCACCGCACGCTCGACCCAGACGTGCGCCTGACCGAGGTAATGGGCGGGGTTCAACAGATGATCGAGTTCGGCGCTGCTCAGTTCGGCGGTGACCGCCGGCTCGTCGCCGAGGACCGCACGCAAGTGGCGCTGTTCGGCCACCGCGCGTTTGCAACATTGTTCGAGCAGGTGATGCGCGGTGTCGCGGCCGACCCGTTGCGCAAGGACGATGCTCACCGCTTCGGCCAGCACCAGGCCTTGGGTCAGTTCGAGATTGCGCGCCATGCGTGTGGCGTCGACTTCAAGACCGTCAGCCAGCAGGCGCGCCTGTTGCAGCGCCCCCGAGACGAGGCAACAAATCTCCGGCAGGGTTTCCCATTCGGCATGCCACAGACCGAGGCTGCGTTCGTGCTCCTGCGGCATCGCACTGAACAGCGTCGACACCAGCCCCGGCACTCGCGTTGCCGCGCCGATCAGCACTGCCGCGCCGACCGGATTGCGTTTGTGCGGCATGGTCGAGGAACCACCCTTGCCCGGCGCCGACGGTTCAAAGACTTCCGCCGCCTCGGTCTGCATCAACAGGCTGATGTCACGACCAAATTTGCCGAGGCTACCGGCGATCAAGCCAAGCACTGCACCGAATTCAACGATGCGATCACGCTGGGTGTGCCACGGTTGCTCCGGCAAGTTCAGTTGCAGTTCCTGCGCCAAGGCTTCGGCAATCGGTAACGCTTGCTTGCCAAGCGCCGCGAGGGTCCCGGAGGCGCCGCCGAATTGCAGCACCAGCAGACGCGGCTTGAGTTCACGCAGACGCTGACGGCTACGAGTGACAGCGCCAAGCCATCCGGCGATTTTCATGCCGAGCGTCACCGGCGTCGCATGTTGTAGCCAGGTGCGCCCGGCCAGAGGCGTCGCGGCGTGACGTTGCGCCTGAGTAGCCAGGGACTCAGCCAGTAACGCCAGATCGTTTTCGATCAGTTGCAGCGCCTGACGCAATTGCAGAACCAACCCGGAATCCATCACGTCCTGACTGGTCGCGCCCAGATGCACAAAGCGCTCGGCCTCGGCGTCCGTGGCGGCGATCTGCTTGCCCAAGGCCTTGACCAAAGGAATCGCCGAATTGCCCGCCGTGGCAATTGCCTCGGCCAACGTGGCGAAGTCGTACAAACCGGCGCGGCAGGCATTTTCGATAGGCGCAACCGCGTTCGACGGAATCACCCCGACCCGCGCCTCGGCCCGGGCCAGTGCCGCTTCGAAGTCGAGCATCGCCTGCACGCGGCCCTGATCGCAGAACACGTCGCGCATATCGCGGGCAGTGAAGTAGGCATCGAACAATTGATTGCCCGGTCGCTGAGTCATAAACAGTCCTTGCCGGCGCGGGCCATGACGGCCCGCGCGCATCGGTTTAGAGATCGTGGTGCAAATACGCTGCCTGTTTCGGCAAGCGCAAACTGAACAGGAACGCGACGGCCATCATCACCGTGACGTACCAGTAGAAGGCGTTTTCCATGCCCCCGGCTTTCAGGCTCAGGGCCACATATTCTGCCGAACCGCCAAAGATTGCGTTGGCCACCGCATAGGCCAGACCGACGCCGAGGGCACGGACTTCCGGCGGGAACATTTCGGCTTTCACCAGGCCACTGATCGAGGTGTAGAAACTGACGATGGCCAGCGCCACGGTGATCAGCACAAAGGCCAGGATCGGACTGCTGATGCTTTTCAGGCTCAACAGAATTGGCACGGTGAACAGCGTGCCGAGCGCGCCGAACCAGAGCATCGAATTACGTCGGCCGATCTTGTCGGCGAGCATGCCGAACAGCGGTTGCATGCACATATAAAGGAAGAGCGCGCCGGTCATGATGTAGCTGGCGGTCTTGGCGTGCATACCGGCGGTGTTCACCAGGTACTTCTGCATGTAAGTGGTGAAGGTATAGAAAATCAGCGAACCGCCGGCGGTGTAACCGAGCACGGTGATGAACGCGGCTTTGTGATCGCGGAACAACGCACGAATGCTGCCGGCGTCTTTGTTCTCGCGCATTTCCTTGCTGGCCGTTTCTTTCAGCGAGCGACGCAGGAACAGCGAAATCACCGCCGCCACCGCACCGACCACAAACGGAATCCGCCAGCCGTAGGCGCGCAGTTCATCTTCGCTGAGGAACTGTTGCAGGATCACCACCAGCAACACCGCCAGCAGTTGCCCGCCGATCAACGTCACGTACTGGAACGAGGCGAAAAATCCGCGCTGGCCCTTGAGCGCGATTTCACTCATGTAAGTCGCAGTGGTGCCGTATTCACCACCAACCGACAGACCTTGCAGCAGTCGCGCAAACAGCAGCAACAGGGGCGCCCAGACACCGATGGTGTTGTAGGTCGGCAAGCAGGCAATGAGCAACGAGCCGAAGCACATCATCAATACCGAAATCATCATCGAGGTCTTGCGGCCCTTCTTGTCCGCCAGACGCCCGAAGATCCAGCCACCAATCGGCCGCATCAGGAAGCCGGCGGCGAATACGCCTGCGGTATTGACCAGTTGCACCGTCGGGTTATCGGAAGGGAAAAACGCCGGGGCGAAATAGATCGCGCAAAAGGCGTAGACGTAGAAGTCGAACCATTCGACGAGGTTGCCGGACGAGGCGCCGACAATGGCGAAGATGCGCTTGCTGCGCTCTTCACCGGTGTAATGGGAGGTGGTGGTTGTCATTGTTTTTCACTCGATAGGGACAGTGAGAGTCTAGACATACTTTGCAACAGTCCCGTTCCACATTGGATCATCACCCAAGTCTTGACCAGCCTTTGTGGCGAGGGGATTTATCCCCGATGGGCAGCGAAGCGGCCCCAAACCATTCAGCGCGTTATTTCAGGTAAACCGCGTGTATCTGATTTGCGTGTGCTTCGCACTCGAACGGGGATAAATCCCCTCGCCACAGTTGATCGCTGACCACCGATGGAGTGTTCAATAATCGAAGAACACCGTCTCGGCATCAGTACCCTGCAGAATCACATTCCACTGATAAACACCCGCCGCATCCTTTTTCGCCAGCAACGTACTGCGGCGCTCGGCCGGCACACATTCCAGCAACGGATCATCAACGTTCGCCGGCTCCCCCTCAAAGTAAATCCGCGTCAGCAAATGCTTCACCAATCCACGCGCAAACACCAACACCACCAGATGCGGCGCTTGGGTCGAGCCCTTCAGGCCTTCGACCGTGCCCGGTTTGATCGTGGTGAAACGGAAGCGCCCTTCAGCGTCCACCGGCACCCGCCCGAACCCTCCGAAGTGCGGGTCCAGCGCTTTGTCCTGCTCATCTTCCGGGTGGTCGTACTTGCCGGCGGCGTTGGCTTGCCAGACTTCCAGCATGGCGTCGTTGACGACGTCGCCGTTGCCATCCACTACTTGCCCGGTGATCGCCACGCGCTCGCCGAGGGTTTGCTCGACGGTGAGGTTTTCGCGGTTCAGCCAGGTCAGGCCGATGTGGTAATACGGCCCGACGGTGTGGGACGTGGTCGCAGTCAGCGTCATCTTATTTCTCCATCGGCGTGGCTTCACGGCCGCGCAGCACGATGTCCCAGCGATAGCCGAGGGCGTAGGACGGAATGGTTTTTTCCAGATCGAAGCTGGCGATCAGGCGTTCCTTGGCCGAGGTGTCCGGCACGCAGTTGTAGATCGGGTCGTAGGCCAGCAGCGGATCGCCGGGGAAATACATCTGCGTGACCAGGCGCGTGAGGATGCTCGGCCCGAACAGCGAAAAGTGAATGTGCGCCGGGCGCCACGCGTTGTGGTGGTTGCCCCACGGATAGGCGCCGGGCTTGATGGTCTGGAACTGATACCAGCCATCGGCGTCGGTCACGGTGCGGCCGGTGCCGGTGAAGTTCGGGTCCAGCGGCGCGTCGTGCAGATCGCGCGGATGGTTGTAACGACCGGCGGCGTTGGCCTGCCAGATCTCCACCAGAATCCCCGGCACCGGCAGACCGTTTTCGTCGAGCACACGGCCGTGGATGATGATCCGCTCGCCCTGTGGTTCGCCGTCATGCTGGGCGGTCAGGTCGTTGTCCTTTTCGGCCACGCGTTCGGCACCGATGGTCGGACCAGTGATTTCCGACAGCGAGTGCGGCAGAAACACCAACGGCTTCGATGGCGAGCGCAGATTGGTGGATTGATACGTCGGGTGCAGGTACTCGGGCTGGGTGCCTTCCTGCGGGCGACGGTAACCAGGCTTGTCAGTCATTTCGCTTTCCTCTGTTCTTATTCGTACCGCTGTGCGTCAGACGCGTTCGATGGCCAGGGCCAGACCCTGCCCCACACCGACGCACATGGTTGCCAGACCTTTCTTGCCGCCGGTCTTTTCCAACTGATGCAGCGCGGTCAGCACCAGACGCGCACCGCTCATGCCCAACGGATGACCCAAGGCAATCGCCCCGCCGTTCGGGTTGACCTGAGCAGCGTCGTCCGCCAGGCCCAGCTCGCGCAGGACTGCCAAACCCTGGCTGGCGAACGCTTCGTTGAGTTCGATCACATCAAAATCGCTGACCGCTACACCGAGGCGCTCAGTCAGTTTGCGCACCGCTGGCACCGGGCCGATGCCCATCACCCTTGGCGCAACACCGGCGCTGGCCATGCCGAGCACTTTGGCGCGGGCAGTCAAACCATGTTTCTTCAGCGCTTCGGCGGACGCGAGAATCAACGCGGCGGCGCCGTCATTGACACCGGAGGCATTGCCGGCGGTGACGGTTTTGTCCGGGCCGTTGACCGGTTTCAATTTGCTCAGTGCTTCAATCGTGGTGTCGGCGCGCGGGTGTTCGTCCTGGCTGACCACGGTTTCGCCCTTCTTGTGGGCAATCCGGACTTCGACGATTTCTTCAGCGAAAAATCCTGCAGCCTGCGCGGCCGCCGTACGTTGCTGACTACGCAGAGCGAAAGCGTCCTGATCAGCGCGCGAGACTTTATAGTCATCGGCAACGTTGTCGGCGGTCTGCGGCATCGCGTCGACGCCGTATTGCGCCTTCATCAACGGATTGATGAAACGCCAGCCGATGGTGGTGTCTTCCAGTTTCATGTTGCGCGAGAACGCCGCATCAGCCTTGCCCATCACGAACGGTGCGCGGGACATCGATTCGACGCCGCCGGCAATCGCCAGCTCCATCTCGCCGCTGGCAATCGCCCGGAATGCCGTGCCGATCGCGTCCATGCCCGAGGCGCAGAGGCGATTGAGCGTCACGCCCGGCACGGTCTCCGGAAGGCCGGCCAGCAGCAGCGCCATACGCGCGACGTTGCGGTTGTCTTCGCCGGCCTGGTTGGCGCAGCCGAGGAATACTTCGTCGATGGCGCTCCAGTCCACCGATGGATTGCGTTCCATCAGGGCCTTGATCGGCACCGCCGCCAAGTCGTCGGCGCGAACGGCAGACAGACCGCCGCCGAAACGGCCGATGGGGGTACGGATCGCGTCGCAGATATAAACGTCACGCATCATGCTTCTCCCGGTGCCTGACCATGGGCCGCAGCGGTGCGCGCTTCGAGATCGCGCAGTGCAGTCAACTCGACTTCCGTCGGTTCAGCGGTGGTGGCTACGTCATCGGCAAAACGGATCGCCCAACCGGTGGCGGCGACCACTTGCTCGCGGGTCACACCCGGATGCAGTGCGGTGACCACGAATTCGTGGCTGCCCTCTTCCGGCTCCATGATGCACAGGTCGGTGATGATGCCGACGGGGCCGGCGCCCGGCAGCCCCAGACGTTTGCGCGAATCGCCGCCCTCGCCGTGACCGACCGAGGTGATGAAATCCAGTTTGTCGACAAACGAGCGCGCCGACTGTTTAAGGATGATCAACACGCTTTTCGCCGAGCCGGCAATTTCCGGCGCGCCACCGGCACCCGGCAGACGCACTTTCGGCGAGAAGTAATCGCCGACCACGGTGGTGTTGATGTTGCCGAAGCGGTCGACCTGCGCCGCGCCAAGAAAACCGACGTCGATGCGTCCGCCCTGCAGCCAATAGCGAAAGATCTCACCGGTCGGGACGACGGTATCGGCGGTTTCCGCCAGTTCGCCGTCACCGATGGACAGCGGCAGCACACTCGGTTTGGCGCCAATCGGGCCCGATTCGTAGATCAGCACCACGTCCGGCGACGAGGTCAGGCGTGCGAGGTTGGCGGCTTTCGATGGCAGGCCGATGCCGACGAAACATACCGAGCCGTTCTTCAGACGACGGGCTGCGGCGACAGTCATCATTTCATTGGTGGTGTACGTCATTACTTGGCCTCCGAAGCAGCGGCCAATTTGGCCTGGAACTCGCTGAAGTCAGCGCAGCCATGGATGTATTCGTTGATCCACGCGGTAAACGTCTCACGGTCACGGGCGATCGGATCCCACGCCTGATAGAAACGATTGTCGCGTTCGGTGTAACCGTGGGCGTAGGACGGATGTGCGCCACCCGGCACATGGCAAACCGCGCTCAAGGCCCAGGTCGGCAGCACGCAGGCGTTCATCGGCGCCTTGAGGTCATCGACGATTTCTTCGACGGTGACGATGCAGCGCTTGGCCGCCAGTGCCGCTTCTTTCTGCACACCGAGAATGCCCCACAACAGCACGTTGCCTTGGCGGTCGGCTTTCTGTGCGTGGATCACGGTTACGTCCGGACGCACCGACGGCACCGCCGCCAACACTTCACCGGTGAACGGGCAGGTAACCGACTTGATCAGCGGATTGACCTTCGGCAGGTCGGAGCCGGCGTAGGCGCGCAGCACCGCGAACGGCAGGCCGGAAGCGCCGGCGACGTAGGCATTGGCCAGATCGGCGTGGGAGTGTTCTTCGATTTCCAGCGGCTGCGGCCATTGTTTCTCGACCGCGTCACGCAGACGGTGCAGCGATCCCACCCCCGGATTGCCACCCCAGGAGAAAATCAGCTTGCGAGCACAACCGGCGCCGATCAGTTGGTCGTAGATCAGGTCAGGCGTCATGCGCACCAGGGTCAGATCTTTCTTGCCCTGACGAATGATTTCGTGACCCGCCGCCGTAGGGATCAGGTGCGTGAAGCCTTCGAGCGCAACGGTGTCGCCGTCGTTGACGAATTGCTTCACCGCGTCGTGCAGCGAAAGGATCTCAGCCATGGAGCGGGCTCCCGTTTTTTGTAATGAATCGCCAGTGATAAAAAGGCGCGAGGTTCAGCGCCGGAGTCACTGCAGATTAAGCCTGGGAAATTCGCCAAACAATCCGATAATCGACTGAGTGTTCGTTTATCGAACAGATTGTTATCAACCTAACAATGATCGTTCCCACGCTCCGCGTGGGAACGCAGCCCAGGACGCTCCGCGTCCAAAAGCAGACGCAGAGCGTCTATTGAGGCGTTCCCACGCAGAGCGTAGGAACGATCATGCGCTGAAATTCAGGTCGCATCCGCATGACTGACCATGCCTTTGATCACCACCGCAGTGGTGGCCAACGCCGCCGGAATCACCAACGCCGTCAACACCTGCTCGAAATTCCAGCCCAGGCCCAACAACGTAGCGCCCATCCATGCCCCGAGAATCGCACCGAAGCGGCCAATCCCGAGCATCCACGACACCCCGGTCGCCCGCCCCTGAGTCGGATAAAACCGCGCCGCCAGCGACGGCATTGCCGATTGCGCACCGTTGACGCACATCCCGGCTACCAACACCAAGGTTGCCAGCAGCGTGATATTGCCCAGGCTCTGCCCCACGGCGTAGGCAAACACCCCCGCCAGCAGGTAGAAAATGCCGATAACCTTGTGCGGATTGAAGCGGTCCATCGCCCATCCCACAGCGACCGCGCTCAATACCCCGCCAAACTGGAACAACGCACCGATGAACGCCGCTTGCTCCATGCTCGCGCCGCTGTCACGCATCAGCGTCGGCAGCCAACTGGTCAGCAGATAAACAATCACCAGGCCCATGAAATAGGTCAGCCAAAGCAACAAGGTGCCGGTGCTGTAAGTGCCCGAGAAGATCACCGCGAACACGTTGCGCGCCTTGACGGTTTTCTGTTCCGGCACGCTGAAACTGGAAGCTTGAGCGACGGTGACCGGGTCAATCGGCGCAAGGGTCTTACGCACTTTGTCGGTGCCACGGTTACGTACGACCAGGTAACGCGCCGATTCCGGCAGCCAGAACAGCAGCACCACAGCGAGGATCAGCGGCAGAATTCCGCCGATCAGCAACAAACTGTGCCAGCCGAACGCCGGAATCAGCTTCGCCGAAATAAAACCGCCACCGGCCATGCCGAGGTTGAAGCCGCAGAACATGCTGGTCACCAGCAGCGACTTCTTGCGCTCCGGGGTGTATTCCGACAGCAACGTCGTCGCATTCGGCATCCCCGCGCCCAGACCCAGGCCAGTCAGGAAACGCAGCACCAGCAATTGCTCGACATTGGTGCTGTACGCCGAGGCCAGGCTGAAAGCGCCGAACAGCACCACCGCCCCCACCAAAACGACTTTGCGCCCGAAACGGTCAGCCAAAGGCCCGGAACCGAGCGCGCCGAACACCATGCCGATCAGTGCAGCACTCATCACCGGACCAAGGCTGGCGCGGTCGATGCCCCAGTCCTGCGACAGCGCCGGGGCAATGAAACCCATCGCGGCAGTGTCGAGGCCATCGAGAAAGACAATCAGGAAACACAGGATCACCACCCGCCACTGATAGCGCGAGATGGGTTGGGCGTTGATGAAGGTCTGTACGTCGAGGCACTGACCTACAGCGGACTGAGGCTGGTTCATTATTTTTATTCCACGCAAAAAACGCAGTCGAACGGCGGCCGGCCAAAAAGCGGCACGGGCACAAGAATAGAAGGTCTGGATCAGGCGTTGCGGTGAACCCGGCAACAGGGGACGGGGCTGAGACAGTCGGGGAGCATGCGCATGGTGAGTTGCCTCTTGTCATTATTATGGGAGTCGACCATCCGGCGGGCTCATTCACATCAGCGCCGGATGACGCTGCCGCGACATTAATGATCCGAGGGTTTTAGCGTCAATTCGATAAACGCAACACTGTGCGTTTATCGAACAGCTTCATCAGGCGAACAGCTGCGCACTGAGGTCGCGGCTGGCGCTGAGCAGGCCCGGCAGGAAGCGTTGCTCAAGCTCGGTACGACTGACGCGACCGGCGTGGGTACTGACGTTGAGCGCGGCGACCACTTGCCCGGAAGCATCGTAGACCGGTACGGCAATCGAACGCAGGCCTTGCTCCAGCTCCTGATCGACGATGCACCAGCCTTGTTGCCGCACTTCTTGCAGGCATTCGAGCAACGCCGCGGGCGTGTGAATCGTGCGGCTGGTCTTGGCGACCAGTTCGGCGTGGTCGAGGTACTCGCCCAACGACGTGTCGTCCAGCGCCGCCAGCAGAATCCGCCCCATCGACGTGCAATAGGCCGGCAGACGCCCGCCGACCGACAGATCCACCGAAATCAGACGCTGAGTAGTCGCGGAGCGGGCGATGTAAAGAATGTCATCGCCCTCGAGCGTGGCCATGTTGCAGGCTTCGTGCAGTTGTTCGCTCATACGGTCGAGGTACGGCTGCGCGGAGACGGCCAACGGCGTCGAGGATAAATAGGCGTGGCCGAGGGTCAGCACTTTCGGCAGCAAAGAGTAAGTGCGACCGTCAGTGGTGGCGTAGCCGAGCTTGATCAACGTGTGCAGGCAACGGCGCACGGCGGCGCGGGGGATTTCCGTGCGATGGCTGATCTGGGCGATGGTCAGATGACGCTTGCGCTCCTGAAAGGCCTGCACCACCGCCAGGCCACGGGCCAATGAGGTCATGAAGTCCGGATCACCGGTCAGCGCCTGAATGCGTTTGGCCGGCGAGGCAACAATCGGCGGCGCCACTGAGGTAAAGGAGTTGCGCATTTGATCGTTCATTTCTTGTCCTTGGTTCCGGCACGGATCAATGGCTATACAAGCGACTCCCGTGGAGATGCACAAGGGCGGAGACGCCAAGATTGGGCGATTATCGAACCGTCGACCGATTATCGCAATGGCTCCAGGCTCGCTGCTCAGGCGCCTTATTACCGAGGATTGAACTTCGATGCAGCATTGACGCTGCGCTTAGTTGTTCGACTAAATGGCGCCAGAAACTGATCACCTGACAAACAAGGCAACACCCCGCCGACAACTTCTGTTAAAAGTTGTGAGTCACAAAACAATCACACATCCGGAACCGTTTTTAACTTGGCAGAGATAGTCAATTTCGAATCGACCGCTATAATGCAAGTCAGTGGCTTGTCGTTTGTTCTTTGATAACGACGCCACCCGCTGACGCGATGTCCATCGCGGTCAGCCCGGCCAGCGCCTGACGCTCATACTCATGCACCGCCAGCACGCTTGCTGATTACTGGAAACTGATGCTGCGTCAGTTTTAATCTGGTGACGTAGCCGCCTGCAACATGGAAGTCTTGATCGCTCTGCCGATACCACCAATGCCCACTCTGGCATTGAGCCCTCGGCGGGTTCGTTCAATCGATTTGTTGCCGTGCGATTCGCCAGACATTTAACTCAACTCAAACAGGTAGCACTGTGACGAAAGACGAACTGCGCGCGGAACTTGAGCGCCAGGAACAACGTTACAAGGATGTTTACGGCGGGGAAGTGACCACCTACGCCGCTCAACCCGAACCAGAACGCAAGGCATGGCGTAAACGGCCGACCGTTCAGGATCAGGTTTTCCAGCAAGAACTGAAAAAGATGGAAGAAGAACTCAAAACCGAAGAGCCATAAGTCACGGTTTTTTGCTTCTTTGAAGGTTTGCGTCAGCACCGGCTACAAGCGCGGTGTAACGACGAAGCCTTGCGCGCCCGCTACCCGCGGGCAGCGGCTATTTCCCCGTCCTACAGGCTGAAAGGACGCTTCAGACAGGTTTCATAGATATTTCAGACAAGCGTTTGAGCCCTTCGCGCACCGGCAAAACTCATGAGCTGAAAGGCCTTTTTTCAAGTAATTCAATGACTTGAAAAACCTTGCGCGACGCTTGGTTTTAATGCGCTGCAACAAATTAAATCGAAGAAGAATGTTACCGATGAGCAGGTAGGGCATCGATTTCGAGACTTTTCTGGCATAATCGCGCCCCCTTACGACCGGGTCAGAAAACCTTCATGATCGATTTATTCAGCGGACTGGATGCTTGGGTGCTTGTGAGCCTCTTGCTCGCCCTGACGTTTGTCCTCGCCTTCGAGTTCATCAATGGATTTCATGACACCGCTAACGCGGTAGCCACTGTTATCTACACCAAAGCCATGCCGCCTCACCTGGCGGTGTTCTTTTCCGGTGTGTTCAATTTCCTCGGCGTGCTGCTGGGCGGCGTTGGCGTGGCGTATGCCATTGTTCACTTGCTGCCGGTGGAGCTGCTGATCAATGTGAACACCGGCCATGGCCTGGCGATGGTGTTTTCGTTGCTTGCCGCGGCAATCACCTGGAACCTTGGCACCTGGTACTTCGGTATCCCGGCGTCGAGCTCGCACACCTTGATCGGTTCGATCCTTGGTGTCGGCCTGGCCAATGCCCTGATCAACGATATTCCGTTGGCCGACGGCGTGAACTGGCAGAAGGCAATCGACATCGGCGCCTCGCTGGTGTTCTCGCCAATGGCTGGCTTCCTGATCGCGGCACTGGTGCTGATCGGCCTGAAATGGTGGCGCCCGCTGTCGAAGATGCACAAGACGCCGGAACAGCGCCGCAAGCTTGACGACAAGAAGCACCCACCGTTCTGGAACCGTCTGGTTCTGGTGATCTCGGCCATGGCCGTGAGCTTCGTGCACGGTTCCAACGATGGCCAGAAAGGCATCGGCCTGATCATGCTGGTGTTGATCGGTATCGTTCCTGCGCAGTTCGTACTCGACTTGAACAGCACGACTTACCAGATCGAACGCACCCGCGACGCGACGTTGCACTTGAGCCAGTTCTACCAGCGTAACGCCGACTCCCTCGGTGAGTTCCTGGCCCTGGGCAAAAGCGTAGAAGGCGATCTGCCGGAGAAATTCCGCTGCAACCCGCAGCAGACCGAACCGACCATCAATGCCCTGCTCCACACCCTCAAAGGTGTTGCGGACTACCATTCGCTGTCGTCGGAAAGCCGCGTAGAAGTTCGTCGCTATCTGCTGTGCCTGGACGACACCGCGAAGAAAGTCAGCAAGCTGCCAGTCCTGGAAGCCCGTGAAAAGGCTGACCTGGACAAACTGCGAAAAGACCTGACCACCACCACTGAATATGCGCCGTTCTGGGTGATTCTGGCGGTTGCGCTGGCCTTGGGCCTGGGCACCATGGTGGGTTGGAAACGCGTGGTACTGACCATCGGCGAGAAGATCGGCAAGCAAGGCATGACCTATTCTCAGGGCATGTCGGCGCAGATCACTACTGCCAGTTTGATTGGCCTGGCCAACATCTTTAGCCTGCCGGTGTCTACCACTCACGTTCTGTCCTCGGGCGTGGCTGGCACCATGGTCGCGAACAAGAGCGGCCTGCAAGGTGGCACGGTTCGTACCATTCTGTTGGCGTGGGTGTTGACCCTGCCGGCGACCGTGGGATTGTCGGCCGGGTTGTTCTGGTTGGCGTCGAAGGCGCTGGGTAGCTGATAGTTAGCGGTCAATGAAAAAGGCGCGATTCGAGAGGATCGCGCCTTTTTTTGTGTTTGGGGTTCTTGGGTTTTGGGGGTATATCCGTTGCTGCGGTTATGGCTGCTTAGGGTTTCGCTCTTACAGCGAGTCACCTTTTCCAGACGCCGAAAAGGTAACCCAAAAGGCTTGGCCCCGGCGTACGGCACTTCGCTGAGGCTCAGTGTTCCCTCGCTACGGTGTCCATCCGGGGGCATCGCCTACGGTTGGCTGCGCTGCACCTCCTCTCGATGTGTTTGGCTCCGCCAAACGGCGCTACGCGCCTAACCCCCGGATGCACACCTCCGCTCGGCCTGCCGAAGGGGCTGAAGGGCAAAAGCCAAAGCAGATCAAAAGATCGCAGCCTGACTTTTCCCCTGTAGGAGCTGCCGAAGGCTGCGATCTTTTGATTTTGTTGTTTCGGGGGTTGGGGTTGGGATTGGGGTTGGGGGCATATCCGTTGCTGCGGGTGATGTTTCTGGCGGTTTCGCTCTTACAGCGAGTCACCTTTTCCAGACGCCGAAAAGGTAACCCAAAAGGCTTGGCCCCGGCGTACGGCACTTCGCTGAGGCTCAGTGTTCCCTCGCTACGGTGTCCATCCGGGGGCATCGCCTACGGTTGGCTGCGCTGCACCTCCTCTCGATGTGTTTGGCTTCGCCAAACGGCGCTGCGCGCCTAACCCCCGGATGAACACCTCCGCTCGGCCTGCCGAGGGGGCTGAAGATCAAGAGCCAAAACAGATCAAAAGAACGCAGCCTGATTTATCCCCTGTAGGAGCTGCCGAAGGCTGCGATCTTTTGATTTTGTTGTTTTTTTTTGGGGGGTGGGATTGAGGTTTAGGGGCATATCCGTTGCTGCGGTTATGGCTGCTTAGGGTTTCGCTCTTACAGCGAGTCACCTTTTCCAGACGCCGAAAAGGTAACCCAAAAGGCTTGGCCCCGGCGTACGGCACTTCGCTTGGGCTCAGTGTTCCCTCGCTACGGTGTCCATCCGGGGGCATCGCCTACGGTTGGCTGCGCTGCACCTCCTCTCGATGTGTTTGGCTTCGCCAAACGGCGCTGCGCGCCTAACCCCCGGATGAACACCTACGCTCGGCCTGCCGAAGGGGCTGGAGAGCAACAGCAAAGCTAAAGCCAAAACAGATCAAAAGATCGCAGCCTTCGGCAGCTCCTACACGGAATGAGTACCACCGCCAGAGCTTGGTCGGCTGTAAGGCCGCCATCGCTGGCAAGCCAGCTCCCACAAAAAACCAGTACACCCCAAACGCGGCGCATGCCGCCCCACTCAACACAATGAGCGTTAGCTCGAGTACCGCTCTTGATCTCGGAGCCCGTCGGCAGGCTGAGTGGAGGGATTGATCCGGGGGTGGGAGCGCAGCGACCGTTTGGCGAAGCCAAATGCATCGAGAGGAGGTGCAGCGCAGCAAACCGTAGGCGATGCGCCCGGATCAATCCCGGAGCGAAGGAACCCGAGCCTAAGCGAGGGCCGAACGTCAGGGTAAAGCCCTTTTGGTTACTTTTGGGGCGTCTGCCAAAAGTGACCCGCCGTAAGGGCGGAACCCCAAGCAGCCATCACCCAAAAAACGGATATACATCAAAAACAACCAACAACATGGTCGGCCCACAGGCCGCCAAGGCAAAAAAAAGGGCAACCGAAGTTGCCCAAAATGCCTTGCGTGCTCATCAAACCTGAAAGGGAATCAAGGCTTCTTGCGCTTGTTCGCATCCTTCCAGATAAAAAATCCAAACCCTGCAAAAAACAGAACCATGAGGCCGACGGTCAGCACTCCGGCAAACACCACGTTATCGAAAAACATGACTGGCCTCCTGGCCCTGCTCTGCTGCGATGGAGCTAAGTTACCAAACACACAGGCGCACAAATTGACCGGGATCAATACCAGCAAAGAAGGGAGACAAAGGCGGGAAAATAACTGACCTGCATCAACAGATGCAGGGGGAGATCAACGCTTTTTCGGTTTGTTTTTCGACTTTTTCTTGGCTTTTCCCAGCGGCATCGCCTGCTCGAAGGCATTGCGCACTTCGTTCAGACGCTTCTCTTTGATGTCGTGTATGCGCTTGGCGCGCTCCGCATTGAGGTCAATCAGTGTGTCGTCTTGGCTCATGGCAACAGGCATCGCTTGAAATAATCACAACTGCCGTTTCGCCGGCAGGACTGCGCCAATAATGCAGCCTGACGCGAGCGCTGAACAGCCATCGACACAACGCACCTTCAACAATTGATGTACCCGCGGCCGGATTTCCACGCACAATCGGCGCCTGGAACCAGGCCCCATAGGATGTTTGACGTGCCGCTACATCAGGATCTGCCGCCGCTGATGGCCCTGCGCGCCTTTGAGGCCGTGGCCCGCCACTTGAGCTTTATCAAGGCTGCCGATGAGTTGTCGGTGACGCAAAGTGCGATCAGCCACCAAGTGCAAAAGCTTGAAGAATTCCTCAACCTGCGCCTGTTTGTCCGGCGCACACGGGCCATCGACCTGACGCCCGCCGGCGCGTCGTATTACCGGCAGATCGAACCCGCCCTCGCCGCCATCGCCCAAGCCACCCGGCAGCTGCGCGGCGAACAACCGGCCATTCTGCGCATCGGTCTGCTCGCCTCCTTCGCCACGTTATGGCTGGCCCCGCGACTGGCGGATTTCAACGCAAAACATCCGCACATTCATGTCGAACTGCTGCCCGCCGTGCAATTGGCGGATGTCGGCGGTGGCGAAGTCGATTTGGCTATCCGCTATGGCAAGGGCGGCTGGCCGAAAGTCCGCACCCGACGCTTCATGAGCGAAACCCTGACCCCGGTGTGCAGTCCCGCCGCCAAGGCGAAAGGTGTCAATAATGGGCCGCTGCTGATGGCCAAGTCGCACCAGCCGTTCGAATGGATCGACTGGCAGCAACACAGCGGCATCGATCTGGCTCATGTGCCCAGCGTCATGCTGCACGACTACAACATCGTGGTCGAATCCGCCGTCGCCGGCCAAGGCATAGCGATGGGTCGCCAGCGCCTGATCGAACGCCGGCTCAAGGAAGGTGCGTTGGTTCCTGCCTTCGACACGCCGCCCATGCACAGTGAAATTGGATACTGGTTGGTCACGCCCGAACGTCCTCCAAGCCTGGCAGTGCAGAGTTTCAGCCAGTGGCTGGAAGAGATCGCCGACGCATGAGTTATTTGGATACGTCGGATTAAATCTATCCGTTTGTCCACCCCGCTACTCGGCAACATGCTGAAGTCCTTATTCCGGAGGACTTGCCATGACCGACTCACTCACGCACCGCATCCAGCAACTCGGCCTGCAACTGCCCGCGCCGAGCCAGCCTATCGCCAACTACATCAGTCACGTCGTCAGCCAGAACCAGCTATTCATTTCCGGGCAGATTCCACTGTTGGACGGCAAACCCGCATTCATCGGCCGACTCGGCGAAACAATCTCCGAAGAGGAAGGGGTCAACGCCGCCGAACTCGCTGGGTTGGGCCTGCTCGCACAGCTGAGTGATGCTTTGGGTGACGATCTGAGCAAACTGGCGCGGATCATTCGTCTCGGTGTTTTTGTTGCCGCCACGCCTGACTTCCAGCGTCAGGGCGCAGTCGCCAATGGCGCATCGAATCTGCTGGTCAATGCCCTGGGCGAAAAGGGTCGCCATGTGCGCACGGCGGTCGGTGTTTCCAGCCTGCCAAGTGGCGTGGCAGTGGAAATCGACGCAATCTTTGAGCTCCAGCCGTGAATGTCGAGGACATCGCGTTTCTGCGATCAAGAACCCCAGGTTGCAATAACGTCATCCACTTCAACCACGCCGGTGCCTCACTTCCGAGCCAAGCCACCCTCGATGCCGTGATCGCACAGCTGCAACGCGAAGCGCTTGGCGGGCCCATGGAAGTGGCCGACGGTGAGGTGCAGGAAAGGGCTCGAACCGCCGCCGCGGCGCTGCTCAATGCGCAACCCGAAGACATTGCGTTTGCCAGCAGCGGCTCGGCCGCCTGGAGTCAGGCGTTCAACGCGCTGGAACCATGGCAGCCGGGCGAGCGGATTCTGGTGGGCCGTCATGAATGGGCCGGCAATCTGGCCTGCATGGCTGAGGCGGTAAAGGCCGGCGCGCGGCTGGAGGTGATTCCCTGCGACGCCAAGGGCGCCGTCGATCCACAGGCACTGGCGCAGATGATTGATCGCAATGTGCGCCTGATCGCCCTGACCTGGCTGCCCGCCAACGGTGGCCTGATCAACCCGGCGGCGCAGATCGGTGCGGTCGCCCAGCGTCACGGTATTCCTTACTTCATCGACGCCGGCCAAGCGTTGGGGCAGTTGCCCTGTGATGTTCAGGCCCTGCAATGCGACGTGCTCAAGGGCGCCGGGCGCAAGTTTCTGCGGGGCCCGCGCGGCACTGCGCTGCTGTATATCCGCGCGCAATTCCTGCAACGCTTGCTGCCGGCGCAACGCGATGTACTGTCGGCGCCGTGGGACGGCCAGCGCTTCAACTTGCGCAATGACGCCAGGCGTTTCGAGACCAGTGAAGTGTCGCTGGCCTTGCTGGCCGGATTGGCGAATGCGTTGGAGGAACACAATCGAATCGGTGCGATATCGATCCGGCGGCGCATCGAGCAATCAAGCCGCTTGCTGCGTGAACGCTTGCAGACGATTCCCGGCCTGACCCTGTGCAATCTCGGCGCGGCGCAGCTGCAATCCGGGCTGATCGCCTTCACGCTCAAAGGTTGGGACTGTGTTGCGCTCAAACAGACACTGGCCGCACGCCGCATCAACATCGGCGCCAATGGCGTCGCCTACACGCCGCTGGACATGAAAGCACGCGGGCTGGACAGCATTGCGCGGGTGTCGGTGAGTTATCTGAATACGGAAGAGGAAATCGAAGTGTTGCTGGCAAATCTGGCTGAACTGGCCGCTCAGCCTCAGATTTCGATGTCGACCCACAGGCCCTGACGCGGCTGATCTTCCATCAACGGCACCACCGGCACGGTGTTGTCGGCATTCAGTTCATGGCCCGGTACGGCGAGGTGTTCTTCGGGGTCTTCATCGGCTTCGCGACGACGGCGATCGCGTTCCTGCTGACGGCGCTGTTCCTCGCGCGCCATCAGTCTGTCCTCTTCAGGATCGCGTTTTTGCAGATCGATCGTGCTTTCGTTGGAGCTTTCCTGCACCGGCACCACCGGAGGAATGTCCGGCCGCTGGCGGATCGGATCCTGCTGGGAAGTGATCGGCACAGCGCTCAGGGGGAGCATCGGTGGCAACATATAAAGGGTCTCCTGTCAGCAGGCTATCGGCTGCGGCGAAGGTGCCTTGAGCCACTGGTCGCAAACTTGTGACCGGGTTGGCACTCACGGGTGCCGCAAATCGTTTGAAAACTGACGGATGACTGCTTCTGTCTGTACTTGCAGCTTGTGGCTAAATGCTTGCCACTGCGCCTAATCCTTTGGCCTCAGGGTCGCATTCCGTTAAGATAGCCCGCTTTTTCAAGGTGGGAGTCAGGCAGCATGGCGCAGCAGTATCAACCGGGGCAACGCTGGATCAGTGACAGCGAAGCAGAGCTTGGTTTAGGCACCGTTCTGGCACAGGACGGCCGCTTGTTGACCGTGCTTTACCCGGCCACTGGCGAAACCCGCCAGTACGCGCTACGGAATGCGCCCCTCACTCGCGTGCGGTTCTCGCCGGGTGACAGCATTACCCACTTCGAAGGCTGGAAGATGACCGTCCAGCAAGTTGACGATGTCGATGGCCTGATGGTTTATCACGGCCTCAACGCGCAGAACGAAGCCGTCACCCTGCCGGAAACCCAGCTGTCGAACTTCATTCAGTTCCGTCTGGCCAGCGACCGTCTGTTCGCCGGGCAGATCGACCCGCTGGCGTGGTTCTCGCTGCGCTACAACACCCTCGAACACACCAGCCGTCAGTTGCAGTCCTCGCTTTGGGGCCTGGGCGGCGTGCGTGCGCAGCCGATCGCGCACCAGCTGCACATTGCCCGTGAAGTCGCTGACCGTATCGCGCCGCGCGTATTGCTGGCAGACGAAGTGGGTCTGGGTAAAACCATCGAAGCCGGTCTGGTGATCCATCGCCAACTGCTCTCGGGCCGCGCCAATCGCGTACTGATCCTCGTGCCGGAAAACCTTCAGCACCAGTGGCTGGTGGAGATGCGCCGCCGCTTCAACCTGCAGGTCGCGCTGTTCGACGAAGAACGCTTCATCGAAAGCGATGCCAGCAACCCGTTCGAAGACACCCAACTGGCGCTGGTAGCGCTGGAATGGCTGGTCGACGATGAAAAGGCGCAGGACGCACTGTTCGCCGCCGGTTGGGATCTGTTGGTGGTCGACGAAGCCCACCACCTGGTCTGGCACGAAGACAAGGCCAGCCCGGAATACACCCTGGTCGAGCAACTGGCTGAAACCATCCCGGGCGTGCTGCTGCTCACCGCCACGCCGGAACAACTCGGTCAGGACAGCCACTTCGCCCGTTTGCGCCTGCTCGATCCAAACCGTTTCCATGACCTGGCCGCCTTCCGCGCCGAGAGCGACAACTATCGCCCGGTGGCCGAAGCCGTTCAGGAACTGCTGGAAAAAGGGCGCCTGTCGCCTGAAGCGCACAAGACCATCCATGGTTTCCTCGGCAACGAAGGCGAAGCCCTGCTGACCGCGGTCAATGATGGCGACAGCGAAGCCAGCGCCCGCCTCGTGCGTGAACTGCTCGACCGTCACGGCACTGGCCGCGTGCTTTTCCGTAACACCCGCGCTGCCGTGCAGGGTTTCCCGGAACGCAAACTGCACCCGTATCCGCTGCCGTGCCCGGACGAATACCTGGAACTGCCGCTGGGCGAACACGCCGAGCTGTACCCGGAAGTCAGCTTCCAGGCGCAGCCGGACGCCAGCGAAGAAGAACGCTGGTGGAAATTCGACCCACGCGTCGAGTGGCTGATCGATCAGCTGAAAATGCTCAAGCGCACCAAAGTGCTGGTGATCTGCGCCCACGCCGAAACCGCGATGGATCTGGAAGACGCGCTGCGCGTGCGTTCCGGCATCCCGGCCACGGTGTTCCATGAAGGCATGAACATCCTTGAGCGTGACCGCGCTGCCGCCTACTTCGCCGACGAAGAGTTTGGCGCGCAAGTGCTGATCTGCTCGGAAATCGGCAGTGAAGGTCGCAACTTCCAGTTCGCTCATCACCTGGTGCTGTTCGATCTGCCGTCGCACCCGGACCTGCTGGAGCAGCGTATCGGTCGTCTCGACCGGATCGGCCAGAAACACATCATCGAACTGCACGTGCCGTACCTGGAAACCAGCCCGCAAGAGCGTCTGTTCCAGTGGTACAACGAAGCGCTGAACGCATTCCTCAACACCTGCCCGACCGGCAACGCCTTGCAGCATCAGTTCGGCCCGCGCCTGCTGCCGCTGCTGGAAGAAGCCGACGACAGCGAGTGGCAAGCATTGATCGACGAAGCGCGCACTGAACGCGAACGTCTTGAAGAAGAGCTGCACACCGGTCGCGACCGTCTGCTGGAACTCAACTCCGGCGGTTCGGGCGAAGGCGATCAGTTGGTCGAGGACATCCTTGAGCAGGACGATCAATTCGCCCTGCCGATCTACATGGAAACCCTGTTCGACGCGTTCGGCATCGACAGCGAAGACCATTCGGAAAACGCCCTGATCCTCAAGCCGAGCGAGAAGATGCTCGACGCCAGCTTCCCGCTGGGCGACGACGAAGGCGTGACCATTACTTACGACCGCAACCAGGCGCTGTCACGCGAAGACATGCAGTTCATCACCTGGGAACACCCGATGGTGCAGGGCGGCATGGATCTGGTGCTGTCCGGTTCGATGGGCAACACCGCCGTCGCGCTGATCAAGAACAAGGCGCTGAAACCGGGCACCGTGTTGCTGGAACTGCTCTATGTCAGCGAAGTGGTTGCGCCGCGTTCGCTACAACTGGGTCGTTACCTGCCGCCGGCCGCCCTGCGCTGCCTGCTTGATGCCAACGGTAACGATCTGTCGGCCCGCGTATCGTTCGAAACCCTCAACGATCAACTGGAAAGCGTGCCGCGTGCCAGCGCCAACAAGTTCATCCAGGCCCAGCGCGATCAGCTGACGCCACGGATCAACGCCGGCGAAGACAAGATCACCCCGCGTCACGCCGAGCGTGTGGCCGAGGCACGCCGTCGTCTGGCGGCCGACACCGACGAAGAACTGTCGCGCCTGACCGCGTTGCAAGCGGTCAACCCGACCGTGCGTGACAGCGAACTGGTAGCGTTGCGTGAACAGCGTGAGCAGGGGCTGGCAATGCTCGACAAGGCTGCTTTGCGTCTGGAAGCGATTCGGGTATTGGTGGCAGGCTAAACCGCCCTGCTCCACCGCTGAAAACAAAAAGGCCCGCAGCGATGCGGGCCTTTTTGTTTCCGCAGATCGTTCCCACGCTCCGCGTGGGAATGCCTCAAGGGACGCTCCGCGTTCCAGCTTCGGAATGGGACGCAGAGCGTCCCGGGCTGCATTCCCACGCAGAGCGTGGGAACGATCATCATGCCGTCGCCGCCGCACCCTCTGGCTCAACAACAGCCACCAGCCCCTCCTTCATCCGCTGCGCATCCCGTACAAAACACCGCGCCGCCAGAAACAGAAACACCATCGTCAGGAACAGCGCCACCGGAATCAGATACATAGCGTCGTGCAGCCCAACTGCCTTGAACGCTTCAGTCATCTGCTCCGCCCCCGCGGCAATCATCGCCGACTTGGCAAAGTGATCCGACAAGCCACCCACCACCACCGGCCCCAGACCACCGCCCAGCAGATACAACCCGGCAAAGAACAACGCCATCGCCGTCGCCCGCAGGCGGGGTTCGACCACATCCTGAATCGCCGTGTACACGCAGGTGTAGAAGTTATAGGCAAACAGCCAGCCGACGCTGAACAGCGCGACAAACACGCCGATCTCGATACGCCCGGCATGCAGCGCCCACGCCGTGCACAGGGTCGAGATGATCAGGCTGAACGCGGCGAACAACAGCCGTCCATTGGCCACGCGCTGGTGAATCTTGTCAGCGATCCAGCCACCGAGGGTCAGGCCGATCAGCCCGGTCACGCCGACAATCAGCCCGGTCGCCACCGCCGCTTCCTGCAACGGCATGAGGAAATAGCGTTGCAGCATCGGCACCAGGAACGAGTTGCAGGCATAGGTGGCGAAGTTGAAGCACAACCCGGCCATCACCAGCCACAGGAAGGTCGGTACCGCGAGGATCCGGCGGATAGGTTTGTCGACTTTCTCCTGCGAGACCTGCACGGTTTCCGCCGCGCCGCGCTTTGGCTCCTTGATGAAAAACATGAAGATCGCGAGGATCAGCCCCGGTACGGCGGCGATGAAGAACGGCGCGCGCCAGCTGTCGAATGCCTTGACCATCCAGCCGATCGTGAAGAACGCCAGCAGCAGACCCAGCGGCAGACCGAGCATGAAAATGCCCATGGCCCGCGCCCGACGGTGGGCCGGAAACAGATCACCGATCAGCGAGTTGGCGGCCGGTGCGTAACTGGCCTCGCCGATACCGATGCCCATGCGCACAATCAAAAAGCTCCAGAAGCTGCCAACCAGACCATTGACCGCGGTCAGCGCACTCCACGTCGCCAGGCCCCAGCCCATCAGTTTGCTGCGTGAGCCGGTGTCGGCCATGCGCCCGAGCGGCAGCCCGGCAATCGCATAAACAATGGTGAACGCAGTACCGACGATCCCCAACTGAAAGTCGCTGAGGTGCCATTCCATGCGGATCGGTTCGATAATGATCGCCGGAATGGTGCGGTCGAAGAAATTGAACAGGTTGGCGAGGAACAGCAGGAACAGAATGCGCCAGGCATTCGCCGCTTGGGTCGAGTTCTGCATGGGTCCGTCTCTTTATTGTTATTAGGGCTTCACTGCCGACGCATCCGAGCCCGGAACCTGCAATCTAGTCAGGCTGGCAGAGGCTGTCTGTGATCATTCGTCTGCCTGATATCGGGCCATGTCACTGTAACGAAACGTAAGCCCTTGATAACGCTGAAGTCCCCCGAAAACCGGGGCTTTCGCGGTAAAACCTTGCCACAAAAAAATAGTTTCGCGCCCCCCTTCCCAAGTTCGTGGCGAAGCCTAGAATGGCGACCGGATCCGTCCGGATCTCCCGATCAATCCCTTTGATACCCGCCCACATGTCCGAAGTCAGTCCGTGTCTGAATTGCGGTGCCTGCTGCTCCCATTTTCGCGTGTCTTTTTTCTGGGGTGAGTGCGCCTCATCCGGGGGCACCGTGCCCGATGAACTGGTCACGCAGATCAGCCCCAGCCGGGTGGCGATGAACGGCACCGACTGCAAATCGCCGCGCTGCACGGCATTGGTCGGTGAAGTGGGCAGCAACGTGCAGTGCTCGATTTATGAGCAGCGCTCCAGCCCCTGCCGTGAATTCGAATCGTCGTGGGAAAACGGCGAACAGAACGTCGACTGCGACAAGGCCCGCGCGCGCTTCGGTCTGCCGCCCCTGCAACCCGACTGGGTCGAGATCCCTTTCGACCAGAGCGCCTGACCCTTAGCGCCAATCGCTATGAGCCTAATGTCAAAATCATTAGGGCCAATGTGCCACTACCGCATGCACCCCGAAAACGGCCTCTATACTCCAGTCATTCGCCTGCGTTGACGACGCAGTAAGGACGACTTCAGAGACGGGGCATGCTATGGAGTGGCTTGGTTTGCAGTTTGTTACCGAGCTGCCGGAGAGCGGGCAGGTCATTCTTGAATGCACACACAACCCCTTGCTGGTGCTGGTGGCCTATCTGGTCGCTTGCGCCGCGAGTTTCGCTACCCTCGACATGGCTGAGCGGGTCGGCCACGCTGAAGATCCCGGTTCACAGCGACTGTGGCGCTGGATCGGCGCAACGTGTCTGGCCGGCGGCATCTGGGCCATGCACTTTATCGGCATGCTCGCCTTCCAGGCGCCGATCGACATTCAGTACGACTTGCCGATCACCCTGTTTTCCCTGCTGATTGCCCTGCTTGCTTCATGGCTGGCCATGCACACGCTGAGCGAGGCGCAACCGAGCCTGATGCATTACCTGAAAACCGCCATCGTCATCGGCCTGGGCATTGCCGGCATGCACTACGTCGGCATGGCCGCGATGCACTCGGTCGCCACGGCTTACTACCAGCCCGTGTTGTTCAGCTTGTCGATCGTGATTGCCATCGTCGCCAGTTTCGCGGCTTTGTGGGTCGCAGGTTACTTGCGCGAAGGCAGTGGCGTCTTTCATCAGATGCTCAAGTACACCGCTGCGCTGATTCTCGGCGCCGGCATCATCAGCATGCACTTCACCGGCATGGCCGCACTTCATCTGGTGATGCCCGAAGGCAGCGTGCCATCTCTGTCGGCAGAAACCGGCCATATGCAACTGGGCCTGACGGTGGCGGTGATCACGTTGCTGATCCTCGGCAGCGCGATCAGCGCAGCGTTGGCCGACAAAAAGCTGCAGAACAAGGAGCATGATCTGCGCCGGGTCAACGCCCTGCTCAGCCAACTCGATCAGGCGCGCATGTCGCTGCAACAAGTCGCCAACTACGACGCCCTGACCAACCTGATCAACCGTCGTGGCTTTAACCAGATCTTCGCCGAGAAGCTCAGCCAGAAAGCCACCGAGGGCGGCATGCTCGCGGTGATGTTTCTCGACATCGACCACTTCAAGCGGATCAACGACAGCCTCGGCCACGATGCCGGCGACGCGTTGCTCAAGGTCATCGCCAATCACATCAAAGGCTCGGTGCGCAGCCATGACGATGTGGTGGCGCGTTTCGGTGGTGATGAGTTTTGCATCCTGATCGGCCTGAATGACCGTGAAGAGGCGCGCGGCATGGCGCAACGGATCATGCTGAAAATGAAAGAGCCGATCGAACTCGCCGGACGCCGGATGGTGATGACCACCAGCATCGGCATCAGCCTTTATCCGGAAGACGGCACCACTTGCGAAGAACTGCTCAAGCACGCGGATCTGGCGCTGTATCAGTCCAAAGGCGCGGGACGTAACGGCTTGCACTTTTTCAGTTCCAACCTGAAGACCCGCGCCAGCTTCGAGCTGCAACTGGAGGAAGAGCTGCGCCACGCCTTGCACGAAGAAAATGGTCTGATGCTGTATTACCAGCCGATCTTCGAACTGAAAACCGGCCGGGTCAGCAAGCTCGAAGCGTTGATCCGCTGGCAGCATCCGAGCCATGGCCTGCTGACCCCGGACCGCTTTATCAGCATCGCCGAAAACAATGGCCTGATCGCCGAACTGGACAACTGGGTCCTGCGCCGCGCCTGCAAGGATTTGGGTGAACTGTCGCGCCATGGCTGCGAAGAGCTGAAAATTTCCTGGAACTGTTCACCGCTGAACCTCGCCCGGGAAGAGCTGGCGGACGAAATCGAAAGTGCGCTGCGCACCGCCGGCGTCGCGCCGGAGCGCCTGGAGCTGGAAGTCACCGAAAACGCCCTGATGGGCAACATCGCCAACACCCTGGTGCTGTTGCGCCAGATCCGCGCTCTCGGTGTGTCGCTGTCGATCGATGACTTCGGTACCGGCTACTCGTCGCTGGCCTACCTCAAGCGCCTGCCGCTCAACACCCTGAAAATCGACCGCTCGTTCATTCTCGATATTCCCACAGCCACGGCAGACATGGAGATCGTCCAGGCGATCATCGTCATGGCGCACACCCTGCATTTGCAGGTGGTCACCGAAGGCGTGGAAAGCCTGGAGCAATACGAGTTCCTTGAGCGTTCGGGCTGCGATTTCATTCAGGGTTACCTGCTCAGCCGCCCGGTGCCGCTGGACGAGTTGCGCCCGGTGCTGGAGGAAATCAATCAGCGCAAACATTCACACACGGTCAATCCGTTGATTCTGGCGCGCGGTACATTTGCACCAGTGTCGCTGGATCTTTCGCCAAAAAGCCTTGCGCCCCGTGCAGGCGCATCAATTGTGCGGCCAATCCGCTGATCGGTGTGGCGGAGCCTTGCTCGCGGGAAAACTTCACGGCGGTATCAAGATCCTTGAGCAGTGTGCGCACGTGCCATTTGATCGGTTCGAAACGGCTTTCGGCCATTTGCGGGGCGAGAATCTGCAACGGCTTCGAATCGGCAAAACCACCGGCCAACGCCTCGGCAATCAGACTGGCATCGACCCCCGCCTGCTCGGCCAGCGCCACCACTTCGGCAATCACCAGTGCATTGCAGGCGACGATCATCTGATTACAGGCCTTGGTCACCTGACCGGCACCGACGCCGCCCATGTGTGTGACGCGTTGCCCCAGACTGAGCAGCACCGGGCGCACCCGCTCAAGGTCCGTCACCTCGCCACCGACCATGATTGCCAGGCTACCGGCCTCGGCCCCGACCACGCCGCCGGATACCGGCGAATCCAGCCAGGTCATGCCGGTTTGCTCCAGCAACTGCGCCGCCATCTCACGGGTCGCCGTCGGCTCAAGACTGGAAAAATCTACCAACAACTGGCCTTTTTTCGCCCCTTCTGCGACACCGGCCGGGCCGAACACGACTTCGCGTACCACCGCCGTATCGGCCAGGCACAACATCACCACGTCGGCGTGTTCACACAGTTCACGAGGGCTGGCTACCTGCCGGGCACCGGCCTCGACCAGTGGCGCGCACTTGGCCGGATTACGGTTCCACACCGTCAGCGGATAACCCGCTGCCAGCAGGCGCCGGCACATCGGCAAGCCCATCAGACCGATTCCGGCGAACCCCAACGAAGGTAGCGTTGACATCATTTAGCCTCCTTTTGATTAAAGATCGCCGAATAATGGCCGATTCATCAACGATCAGGAAAGGATTCCCCCAAGCGACAGTCAGGCCAAGTCCCTGATGCTCGGGCTCAATTCGCGCAAAAAAGACGCGAGATCTTATTCCGTGAGGTTCGCAGGCAACTGGCCAGCGAGCCAACCAGTCCAGGTATATGGCGCACAATGACTTCTAAAAATAATCCCGCCCCTGCGGTATCCGATCTGACCCTGAGCCCTGCCGCCAACAGCCCGTCATCGTTGAAGCCATTGGTCCCGTCGCGCCCGCTGTCGACTCAGCAATACCTGTACTTCACCGAAACCAATACCGACCGCATCCTCGACAACCTCGATGGCCTGCGTGATCTGGTGTTCCCGCGTCCGCCGCACCTGGACGGCGACAACGAACAGCACAACGATCAGGAATTCCCCTCGGTGTGCCTGATCGGCCTCGGTCGCTGCGGCTCCAACATCGCCCTCGATGTCGCGGAGCTGGTGTACAACGCGCGCAAGTTCTACCTCAACGAATTCAACAACGAAGACCGTGCGGCGGATCGGCGTCTGGCCGACAAGGGCTACAGCCCGGCCCAGTGGATCAGGAACAACCTGCGCATCGGCCCGAACAAATCCACCAAACCGGTGTTTCTGGTCGAACCGCTGGTGATGCTCGGCGACCTCGACAAGGACATCGCCGGGCGTATCCGTTTTTCGCGCAAGGGTGAGAAAAGCGGCTTCCTGCGCGACTACAGCAAAATGAAGATCATGGACTTGTCCGAAGTCCACGCCGGTGGCGCCGGTAACGCGCCGATCCTCGGCCAGTATCTGGCGAAGATCATCCTCAACAAGGACACCCAGCGTTTCTCCAGCCCTGACTGGAAAATGATTCACTCGTACCTGATCGACAGCTGCGGCATCAAGGCCAACCAGTCGCGCCTGTACTTCTCGATCTTCAGTGCCGGCGGCGGTACCGGTTCCGGCATGGCCTCGGAATTCGGTCTGGCCCAGCAGCACTCGTACATGAACAAGACGTTCGACACCAAGCCAATGGACGAGCACGACGGCAAGAGCGGTCATTCGTTCGTGTTCGAGCCGATCTTCACCAGTGGCATCTGCGTGCTGCCGAACATTTCCGATCACCGCAGCGAAATGTCCGAGGCGTTGCACATCAACGCCGGTCGCCTGCTGTGCAAATACCTCTCGGAAGAATGGGATTTCTCTTACAACTTCGCCAATGAAGACAGCAGCGAAGCCAGCGTCATGGGCCGTATCCGCCCATGGAACGCGATGATGCTGATCTCCAACGACATCATGCGTTACGCCGAAGAGAGCGATGACGGCAACATCCAGAACATTGATGTCAATGCGATGGAAAAGCACGCCAACCAGTACATCTCGCAGCAGATCTTCAACATCCTGACCGCGCAGGCAGTCACCACTGACTACGACCAGAACTACTTCCGCCGTGCCGGCATCGACATCGGCGAAACCATTCGCCTGGATGCCAACGACCTGTTCATGAGTCTGGCCGGCCCGGTAGCGATTGCCTACGCCGAATCGGTGGTGCCGGAAACGCCGCCGCCGAGCAGCGACAAGTTCAAGGTGTTCGACAAAGAGCCGCAGCGTCTGAACATCGACGACCTGTTCTTCCGCTCGATCGACCTGCCGCACTTCAACAAGGTCACCCAGGCGATCGAAGGCATCAGCCTGCTGCCGATCGAGTCCAAGCGCTACAAGGCGTCGCTTGAGCAGTACAAGAACTCCGGCTACGACGCCGCCGCGCTGCACGACCTGCACTTCTTCAAGAACTGCTCGTCGGTGGTGTCGATCGTCTCGCTGCCGAAAGACTACAAGCTGTCGTACATGGACCTGAACCGGTTGAAGACCCACCTCAACAGCCTGTTCCCCAACACCACACTCAAGCGTTACGCGCTGGTGATCGGTGCTTCGGCCAACCTGTCGCTGACCACCCTGATCGCCAAGAGCCCGTGCCTGTCGGACGACTTCCTGACGCTGATCGTGGCGTTCATCAAGCGTTGCTTTGCGAAGAACCCGTACCGGTTCGACGAGACGCTGGATAACTCGATTCTCGACTTCATCATCAACGAGGAATTCGACGAAGACCGCATCGATGACCTGCTCAACGAATTCGAGAACCCGGCGAAGATCCTCGACACCAACTGGTACGCGATCAAGCCGATGTACGAGAAGAAGTACCGCGAGTTGATCAACGACAAAGAGAAGTTTGTCTCGATCAATGACATTCGCCTGTCGCGCGATTGCGTGAAGAAGTCGATCAAATACCTGCGCGAGATCTATCGCCACCGGATTGGCAAGACCAAGGTTATTTCTCTCAATAACCATACCGGCAAGTCGTTCTCGGTCTGATCCGGAACCGAGTTGCCGCCATCGCGAGCAGGCTCACTCCTACAATTGGAATGCGTTCCCCTGTAGGAGTGAGCCTGCTCGCGATGGGGCCCTTGAACTCACCGAAAATCTCGACCAATCCAATACCCAGAAACAATTAAGCAGCCGTTAGGCTGCTTACTAAACTGTTCCCGTTACGTTTACGTCACCGTGATGCCACCCTCGCTTGTGGTGTTTCTCTACGGCAACGTGCCATCACGCTACTCGGCTACACACTTTCCATCGATGACGGCGCGCACCACATCAGTGCAGACATTCAGACCACCGCCCTTTCCTGGATCAAAATCCACGGACTCACCACCACCGCCCACAGCTGCGGATCGCGCTCGAAAATATCCAGCGCCCGCGTTTCAGACAGCTTGGCGACCTTGTCTTCGGCCAGCCAGGCAGCGACTTTCTCGCCTTCGTCCGATGCCACGGCCTCGGCAGCGGCGATCAAATCCAGCGCAGGGTCGACCCACAATAGGGCACCCTTGGCGAAGAACGGCTCCAGCTCTTTCCAGGTAATAGATGCGGTCTCGCCGAGCAGCTTGGCATAGAGGGTGCTAGGTTCTTGATTCATGGGAACTGTCCGGAAAAGAAATCGACGCGAATGATAACGTCGGTGGTCCGCCAGAAAAACCCGGTTGCAAATGGCTGCACCGAACGAAAAGAGCAGGAACGCCAAGGAATGCTGCTGATTGGGATATATGCCCACGAACGCCACGCCGCAATTCTGTCTTTTTCATTCAAAAATGCGACACCCCCAAGTTTTGCCCCTCGGCGCCCGCTTCCCAGGCCAACAACCGGCGCTCTACACTGTACCGGTACAGTTGCCGGGGGCATTTCCGGAGGGTATCGCAAAGATATCTGACCCGGTTCTGCTGCTACGGCGCCAGAACTCAAAAAAATTACAACAGTAAGAGTGGAGCACTATGACTAAGGCTACTAAGCAGATTTCCAAACTGTTTGCCGCTATGGTTCTGGCCGGGGTTGCCAGCCATTCGTTCGCAGCTGACACCATCAAAATCGGTATCGCCGGTCCAAAGACCGGTCCAGTAGCCCAGTACGGCGACATGCAGTTCAGTGGCGCGAAAATGGCCATCGAACAAATCAACGCCAAGGGCGGCGTCGACGGCAAGAAGCTCGAAGCCGTTGAATACGATGACGCTTGCGATCCGAAACAAGCGGTAGCGGTGGCGAACAAGGTCGTCAACGACGGCGTCAAATTCGTGGTCGGTCACCTGTGCTCCAGCTCCACTCAACCGGCTTCGGACATCTACGAAGACGAAGGCGTGATCATGATCACCCCGGCTGCCACCAGCCCGGACATCACCGCCCGTGGTTACAAGATGGTCTTCCGTACCATCGGTCTGGACAGCGCCCAGGGCCCTGCCGCCGGTAACTACATTGCCGATCACGTGAAACCGAAAATCGTTGCTGTGCTGCACGACAAACAGCAATACGGTGAAGGCATCGCCACCGCCGTCAAGGCAACTCTGGAGAAGAAAGGCGTGAAAGTCGCCGTGTTCGAAGGCGTCAACGCCGGCGACAAGGACTTCTCCTCGATCATCGCCAAACTCAAGCAAGCCAACGTCGATTTCGTTTACTACGGCGGCTACCACCCAGAGCTGGGCCTGATCCTGCGTCAGTCCGCTGAAAAAGGCCTGAAAGCCAAGTTCATGGGTCCGGAAGGCGTGGGTAACGACTCCATTTCGCAGATCGCCAAAGACGCTTCCGAAGGTCTGCTGGTGACCCTGCCGAAATCCTTCGACCAGGATCCGGCCAACGTCGCCCTGGCTGATGCATTCAAGGCGAAGAAAGAAGACCCGAGCGGTCCTTTCGTGTTCCCGTCCTACTCGGCCGTTGAAGTGATCGCCGGCGGTATTGCCGCAGCGAAATCCGAAGACCCGGCCAAAGTAGCCGAGGCCATTCACGCCGGCAGCTTCAAGACCCCGACTGGCGACCTGAGCTTCGACGCCAAGGGCGACCTGAAGGACTTCAAATTTGTGGTTTACGAGTGGCACTTCGGCAAACCAAAAACTGAAGTTTCGCCTCAGTAAGGCGCTGCCTGACTGACTGCCAATAAAGCCCACGGCGTGCCGTGGGCTTTGTTTTACGAATGTATGGGCCGCGCTGGCGTGATCCGCCAGTCTCCCCACCTGAAAATCTCAAAACCGTCATCAGCGGTTCGCTGGCAAAACCCGGATTCGAAGTGGATATAGATCCACGGGGCCGGGCGGGAAAATGACTCCACCAGTGAAATGCGTATCAGGTTTTTAGGAGCGTTGTAATGCCTGACCTCTATCACTTCTTCCAGCAGCTGGTTAATGGTCTGACCATTGGCAGCACGTATGCCTTGATTGCCATCGGCTATACGATGGTTTACGGCATCATTGGAATGATCAACTTCGCCCACGGCGAGGTGTACATGATCGGTTCCTACGTGGCGTTCATCGCCATCGCCGGGCTGGCCATGATGGGAATCGACAACGTCCCGCTGTTGATGACCGCAGCCTTCATCGCGAGCATCGTTGTCACCAGTTCGTACGGTTACAGCATCGAACGGATCGCCTACCGCCCCCTGCGCGGCAGCAACCGTCTGATTCCGCTGATCTCCGCCATCGGTATGTCGATCTTCCTGCAGAACACGGTTCTGCTGGCGCAAGACTCCAAGGACAAATCCATCCCCAACCTGATCCCCGGGAACATTTCCTTCGGGCCAGGTGGCGCACATGAAGTGCTGATTTCCTACATGCAAATCGTGGTGTTCGTGGTGACTCTGATCGCCATGCTCGGCCTGACGCTGTTCATCTCCCGCTCCCGCCTGGGTCGCGCCTGCCGCGCCTGTGCCGAAGACATCAAGATGGCCAACCTGCTGGGCATCAACACCAACAACATCATCGCCCTGACCTTCGTCATTGGTGCTGCGCTGGCGGCCATCGCGGCCGTGCTGCTGAGCATGCAATACGGTGTGATCAACCCGAACGCCGGTTTCCTCGTCGGCCTCAAAGCCTTCACCGCTGCAGTACTCGGCGGCATCGGCAGCATCCCCGGCGCCATGCTCGGCGGGTTGGTGCTTGGGGTGGCGGAAGCCTTTGGTGCCGATATCTTCGGCGACCAGTACAAGGACGTCGTGGCATTCGGCTTGTTGGTTCTGGTGCTGTTGTTCCGTCCGACCGGCATTCTGGGCCGTCCGGAGGTTGAGAAAGTATGACTAGGAATCTTAAACAGGCACTGTTCAGTGCCTTGCTGGTGTGGGCCGTGGCCTACCCGGTACTCGGTCTGAAACTGACCATCGTCGGCATCAACCTGGAAGTGCACAACACCAGCCCGGCCATTCTGGCGACCATCGCCATTTGCTCGGTGCTGATGTTCCTGCGTGTGCTGTTCAACCAGCAGATCAGCAAGGCGTGGAAATCCTCGCCGGGCATGCCGCTGATCCCGGCCAAGGCCAGCAACTTCCTGACCCTGCCAACCACGCAACGCTACATCATCATCGCGCTGATCCTCGGTGCGCTGGTGTGGCCGTTCTTCGGCTCGCGTGGTGCAGTGGACATCGCAACGCTGATCCTGATCTACGTGATGCTCGGCCTCGGCCTGAACATCGTGGTCGGTCTGGCCGGTCTGCTCGACCTCGGTTACGTCGGCTTCTACGCCGTCGGCGCCTACAGCTACGCGCTGCTGTCGCACTACTACGGCCTGAGCTTCTGGATCTGCCTGCCGATTGCCGGCCTGATGGCGGCGACGTTCGGCTTCCTGCTGGGCTTCCCGGTGTTGCGTCTGCGTGGTGACTATCTGGCGATCGTGACCCTCGGTTTCGGCGAGATCATCCGTCTGTTCCTGCGTAACCTGACCGACATCACCGGCGGTCCGAACGGCATCAGCAACATCGAGAAACCGACGTTCTTCGGCCTGACCTTCGAGCGTAAAGCGGCGGAAGGCATGCAGACCTTCCACGAGTTTTTCGGCCTGCAATACAACTCGATCAACAAGGTGATTTTCCTTTACCTGGTCGCGTTGCTGCTGGCGCTGGCGGCACTGTTCATCATCAACCGCCTGCTGCGCATGCCGATCGGCCGTGCGTGGGAAGCGCTGCGTGAAGATGAAATCGCCTGCCGTGCACTGGGTCTGAATCCGACCGTGATCAAACTGTCGGCATTCACCCTGGGCGCGAGCTTCGCCGGTTTCGCCGGTAGCTTCTTCGCTGCCCGTCAAGGTCTGGTGACCCCGGAATCGTTCACCTTCATCGAGTCGGCGATCATCCTCGCCATCGTCGTGCTGGGTGGCATGGGCTCGCAACTGGGCGTGATTCTCGCGGCCGTGGTGATGATCCTGTTGCCGGAAATGATGCGTGAGTTCAGTGAGTACCGGATGTTGATGTTCGGTGCCCTGATGGTGTTGATGATGATCTGGCGTCCACAAGGTCTGCTGCCGATGCAACGACCAGAACTTAAACTGAGAGCGGAGATGCGAAAATGAGCCGCTCAATCCTTAAAGTCGAAAACTTGAGCATGCGCTTCGGCGGCTTGCTGGCGGTCAACGGCGTGGCCCTGACCGTGAAGGAAAAACAAGTGGTGGCGCTGATCGGGCCGAACGGAGCGGGCAAGACCACCGTGTTCAACTGCCTGACCGGTTTCTATCAGCCGAGCGGCGGCAGCATTTTGCTCGACGGCGAGCCGATCCAGGGCCTGCCGGGCCACAAGATCGCCCTCAAAGGCGTGGTGCGCACGTTCCAGAACGTGCGGTTGTTCAAGGACATGACGGCGGTTGAAAACCTGCTGATCGCCCAGCACCGTCACCTGAACACCAACTTCCTGTCCGGCCTGTTCAAGACCCCGGCGTTCCGCAAAAGCGAGCGCGAGGCGATGGAATTTGCCGAGTACTGGCTGGAAAAGGTCAACCTCAAAGAGTTCGCCAACCGTACCGCCGGCACCCTGGCTTACGGTCAGCAACGACGTCTGGAAATCGCTCGCTGCATGATGACCCGTCCACGGATCCTCATGCTCGACGAACCGGCCGCCGGCCTGAACCCGAAGGAAACCGAAGACCTCAAGGCGTTGATCAGCGTGTTGCGTGAAGAGCACAACGTCACCGTGCTGCTGATCGAACACGACATGAAACTGGTCATGAGCATTTCCGACCACATCGTCGTGATCAACCAGGGCACGCCTCTGGCCGACGGCACGCCGGAACAGATCCGCGACAATCCTGAAGTGATCAAAGCCTACCTGGGGGAAGCGTAAATGCTGCAGTTCGAAAACGTTTCCACCTTCTACGGCAAGATCCAGGCGCTGCACAGCGTCAACGTCGAAGTCCGCCAGGGCGAGATCGTCACCCTGATCGGCGCCAACGGTGCCGGCAAGTCGACGCTGCTGATGACGCTGTGCGGTTCGCCGCAAGCGCACAGCGGCAGCATCCGCTACATGGGTGAGGAACTGGTCGGCCAGGACTCGTCGCAGATCATGCGTAAAAGCATCGCCGTGGTGCCGGAAGGTCGTCGGGTGTTCGCGCGTCTGACCGTTGAAGAAAACCTCTCCATGGGCGGTTTCTTCACCGACAAGGGCGACTATCAGGAACAGATGGACAAGGTCCTCGGACTGTTCCCACGCCTGAAAGAACGCTTCAACCAGCGCGGCGGCACCATGTCCGGCGGCGAACAGCAGATGCTCGCCATCGGCCGTGCGCTGATGAGCAAGCCGAAACTGCTGCTGCTCGACGAGCCGTCGCTGGGTCTGGCGCCGATCATCATCCAGCAGATCTTCGACATCATCGAACAGCTGCGCAAGGACGGTGTGACGGTGTTCCTGGTCGAGCAGAACGCCAACCAGGCGCTGAAAATCGCCGACCGCGCGTACGTTCTGGAGAACGGCCGCGTGGTCATGCAAGGCACCGGTGAAGCGCTGCTGACCGACCCGAAAGTACGCGAGGCGTACCTCGGCGGTTGAGTCATCGCGGTAAAGAAAAAACGGCCTCCGGGCCGTTTTTTTGTGCCAACTGCAAGCCTCCAAAAATCCCTTGTAGGAGTGAGCCTGCTCGCGATTTCGGTGTGTCATTCAACATAACGGATGTCTGACACGACGCCATCGCGAGCAGGCTCACTCCTACAGTGGCGGATTAATAAGGATTGCAGTGCTGCGCTACCGCCGTGGCCTGATCGACGTATGGCCGTGCCGGCTCAAGATTCCAATCTGGCTTGTTGCGCACAGGTTTTCCGTCGAAAGTCGCCGCCAGATGACACACCATCTGCCGACGCAATGACCCGCCATTGACGCTGTACTGCCGCCATTGCTGATCGTCCTTATGCTTGTTGTACAGCTCGGCGAACATCCGGTCGGTCTGATCGTCTTTGATCGCCCGACCGCAAGCGGTCGGCACCACCGACAGCGACCAGGTGTTCGGCCCCAGTTTCGGATCAGGCCGTTGTACCCAAGTGCTCGACTCGATGTACTTCTCGCAGAACTTCGGCGCCGCTGGCGTCGAGGTCTGGATGCATGAGAAAGAAGCCTTGGCGACCGGAGTTTTCGGGAAGTCGATCTTGATGATATTACGATCCTTGCCGGTCTTGGCCTTGTAGTCGCGCTGGTTGGCCATCGCATCGTTCAAGCCGCGTTGATCGCTGTAGAAGAAAGCCAGAATCGGCAGTTCGTCAGTTTTCGGGTTGCCCAGACGCAGTTCTGTCTGGGTCTGAAACTCGCGGCTGTTGATGACTTTGCGCGCGCCCATGAAGTTGCGGAAGGCGTCGACGCGCTCATTGCTGCTCATCGGATTGCGCATGTTGAAGCCGCATTGCAATTGGTCCTGCTGCCGATTGTTGTTGTACTGGGTGAAGTGCGCGACCCAGGCGTTGGGACTGGTGATCGGTGGTTTCATGGCCTGGCAGACCGCTTCCGTCGGGGCGGTGTTTTTGTTGTCGCCACAGCCCCGGTCATTGCGAAAGTCAGTCCAGGCATCGTTGGGAAACGCGCAATAAACATGCACCGGAGTCTCGGGGTCGCGAACCAGATCTCTGGGGGTAATCAGATAGCCGTTCTGCGTGCTCATACCCGGGTCTTCGTAACTGATACCGTCGGCGCGCATGTACGACGCGGCAAACGTGCCCAATTCCACGGCTTTCGGGCTGGGATTCCAGACGTCCCATTTCTGCCCCTTGGCCGGGTCGGCGCGGTGCGTGCCCCGAACCAAAAGCCCTGAACAGTCCGAGGCCGGATCCTGGCCGCAGCTGTCGACGGTTTTGTTGTACAACGTTTCGACTTTTTTCAGCGTCTCGTCGCATGACTCGGCATTGGCCCATGTTGCCTGCACCAACAGCGGAAACATGAGTAATGGCGCGATTCTGTTCAAACGTTTTTTCATGGCTTGCATCTCCTTGATTAGCCAACACACACCCTCAACGCGGGACCGGGTTACAACCCGCAGCCCGCGTCTCGTTGTCCGATAACGCCGGCCGGAAAGGCTCAAGATTCCACGGCGTTTTGTTGCGGTAATTGACCAGGACGCAATTCAATTGCTGGCGCATGCTGCCGGCGGATTTTTCGTTGTCACGCCAGTTGCTGTCGGCGCCTTTCAGCGCGAACAGTTGGTCGTACAACGCAGCCACCTGCTCGCTGGGCAAGGCTCGTCCCGCCGCTGTGGGGACCACGCTCAGGCTCCACTCATCCTTGCTGGTGCCGGGGTCGTAACGTTTGATCCAGTCGGCCGAGGCAATGTATTGCGGTGCCGCAACCGGAACCGGATTGCAACCAGCCTTGGCCGATTCCTGCGCAGAAACATTGGGGCGGAACGGCTCCAGATTCCATTCGGTTTTTGCCGGATAGTTCTGAATCAGGCAGCTCAGTTGCCCACGCATGCTGCCCGGCGATTTCTCGTTGTCGCGCCATTGACTATCGGCGCCACGCAGGGCGAACAGTTCTTTGTACAAGGCATCCTGATCACTGGCCTGAATCGCTTTGCCTTGGGCTGTGGGGGTGATCTTGAGCGACCATTCGTTTTGCTTGCTGCCGGGATCGTAACGTTCGATCCACACCGCTTCAGCGATGTATTTCTGCGCAGGTGTCGGTGTCGGTGTCGGTGTCGGCTGCGCGCCGCCAGCCGCCGTCAGGTCTATCGCCTGGTCAGCGGCGACATAGCTGAAACGTTGCTCGGCAGGCTTGGTGAAATCCAGCCGCAGGATCGGCACGCTGTAACCCTGTGCCTGGAGTTTCTTCTGGAAGTTGCGTGCGCTGTTCAGGCCGTTTTCCGGTTTCGGCGGAGCCTGATCGCCGCGAGTGGCGAAGTTCTGCGTGCTGTTGACGTTGTAGATGAAGGCATCGATGTACTTCATGTTTTCGCTGCCATCGTTAGTGGCGGTGGCGTTCTTCAACATGAACTCGTTGACTTGGGCGCTGTAAGAGAACGGGTCTTTGTTGGTGGTGGTCGGCCGGGATTCGTGAACCCGGATCATCGCGTGCCAGTCGCTGGGTTTTTCCGCGTTAAAGGAACACTGGCCGTACTGGATCGGCCCCTTCATCAGCCCGGTGTATTTTTGCGTCCATTGCTCTGCAGTGGTGACCCCGGCTTCCGCACAAGTGCCGTAGGCCAGCGCAGCATTGCGGTTGTTCATCACGCCCTGGGCGGCACGCGGTGGCTCGCGACTGTCGAAAAATCCGCAGCCGTACCACTTGCGCTCAGGCCCGGTGCCGCCATCGAACGCGTAGATGCAGGTAAACCCTTGCTCCTTGACCGGCAGGTTCAACGCTGCCGCATCGGTTGGGGTTCGCAGGATCAAACCGGCCGGGTGAATGAGAATCCTGGTACTCAGGTCCTTGCGAATCCACGAGTAGGAAGTCGCACCGATCTTGACCGCGTAGGGGCTGTAATCCCAGGGGTTGAAGGGCCCGTCGTTGACCATGCGCAAGGTCACCCCGCTGCAATAGTAGAGACCGCGCGGGGCGCCGGTATCCGGCTCCTGGCACTCTTGCTTGAGGGTGTTGTAGTTGTGATTGATACGCTTGAGCGTGTCCTGCGGATCAAGCAACGGCTGCGCGGCCAACGCACTGCACAGCAACGGCAGCGCGCACGCCAGGGCCAAAGTTGAAATCCTGCGCGATAGCACGCGTGAGTCTGAGCGCTCCGTTTTCATAAGATACCGTCCTGGTAAATCGGCCTGTGAACGTGGCCGTTGAAATGACTATAGAACACTCCCCCTGTAGGAGCTGCGGCACGCTGCGATCTTTTGATCTTGTTTTTAAGATCAAAAGATCGCAGCGTGCCGCAGCTCCTACAGGGGGTGAAGTTTTTTCAAAAAAGTTTTCAGGAGGCTGTAACGCATCGCCATGACCATTCTCTAGTGGGGTAAGCAAGCGCATTTCGCTTGTAAAAACCCAAGCTCAACTCGGAGAAACATCATGACTGCTACCACTCGCACCCTGTCCGCCACTGCACTGGTTCTGGCCCTTGGCTCTGCTCTGAGTATGGCCGCCGTATCGACCGTTCACGCCGCTGACGACATGGAGAAATGCTTCGGCGTGGCGATGAAAGGTCATAACGATTGCGCCGCAGGTGCAGGCACCACCTGTGCCGGCACCGCAAAAATGGACTACCAGGCAAACGCCTGGAAACTCGTTCCGAAAGGCACCTGCGCCACCACTGAAAGCAAGACCTCGCCGACCGGTTTCGGTCAGATGGAAGCGTTCAAAGCCAAGTCCTGACCTGCGGCCTGCCTGAGTGACGATCATGTTCACAGTCAACGAACCTGCCCTTTCCGACACTCAGGCAGCCCACACCGGGCTCCCTGCCCGCACCGGGCTGGGGCTCAAGACCGGTCACTTCAGGGAAGTGCTCGGTTCACAACCGGACCTCGGTTTTTTCGAAGTCCACGCCGAAAACTACATGGTGGCCGGCGGTCCGTTTCATCATTTTCTGGAATTGATTCGCGAACAGTACCCGCTGTCGCTGCACGGTGTCGGGCTGTCCATCGGCGCTGAAGGGCCGCTGGATGTTCAACATCTCAAGCGTCTCGGTGCACTGATCGAACGCTATCAACCGCACTCCTTTTCCGAACACCTGGCCTGGTCCAGCCATGGTCCGGTGTTCCTCAATGATTTGCTGCCACTGGCCTATGACACGCCGACGCTGAACCGCGTCTGCGAGCACATAGACCAAGTGCAGAACAGCCTCGGGCGCCCCATGCTGCTGGAAAATCCGGCGACGTATCTGGCCTTTCAACGCTCGACCATTGACGAGGCTGACTTCATTGCCGACGTCATCCGCCGTAGCGGCTGCGGCCTGCTGCTGGACGTCAATAACGTCTACGTATCGTGCATCAACCATCAACGCGACCCATTGGCCTACCTCGATGCCTTGCCATTGCACGCGGTTGGCGAGATTCATCTGGCTGGTTTTGCGGAAGATCGCGACAGTCTCGGCGACCGTTTGCTGATCGACGATCATGGTGCGCCGATCGATCAGGCGGTGTGGAATCTGTACCGCCAAGTGCTGGAGCGCACAGGCCCGGTAGCAACGCTGATCGAACGCGACAACAGTTTGCCGGCGTTCAGCGTCTTGCTCGCCGAGGCCCGGCAGGCTGATGACTTGCTGATGCAGGCCGAGGGGCGATCATGAGCACTCAAGCGACCTTCGCGGCGGCACTGCTCGATGTGCGATCGCCTTGCCCCGAAGGCCTGTGCAGCGCCAACGGTGCCGATCCCGAGAGCCGTTTCGCGGTGTATCGCAACAACGTGCAAAGTTCGCTGATCAACGCTCTGGGTGACAGTTATCCGGTGGTTGCGCAACTGGTTGGCGAGGAGTTCTTCCGCGCCATGGCAGCCGTTTTCATCCAGGCTCAGCCACCCCACAGTCCGTTGATGAGCCTCTATGGCGAAGATTTTGCGGATTTCATCGAAAGCTTTGAACCGACATTCAGCGTGCCTTATCTGGCCGATGTCGCACGTCTTGAACACCTACGTATTGTCGCCTACCACGCCGCCGATGCCAGCCCGATAAGTCCGGAAGAAATCACCGCTGCACTGTCTACACCCGACTCTTTGAGCGAACTGCGCTTTGGGCTTCACCCGTCGTTGCGCCTGCTCGACTCAAGCCATGCCGTTGTCGCGATCTGGGCAGCGCATCAATACGACACAACACTTGAAGGCATCGACCTCCACCAAAAGCAGTACGCCCTGATCTTGCGCAACCGTCTGGACGTCGAGGTGTTTGCCCTCGAACACGGCGCCAGCGTGTTTATCCGTCAATTGCTTGATGGCCAGGCATTGCTCGCAGCGGCGCAAAACAGTCCGCCGTTCGACCTCAGTCAAACCCTCTCCCTATTGATCGCACACAACGCCATCACTCATCTGAACAACAAGGAATCGCCATGAACACGCTCATCCCCCGCGCCATCGCGCTGCTGGAGAAAATCCCCCACAGTCTGATCGCGTTCATCGCGCGTTTTTCGATTGCGGCAGTGTTCTGGAAATCCGGGCAGACCAAGGTCGAGGGCCTGGCTATCGACCTGATTGACGGGACGTTTCAACTCGGCTGGCCGCGTCTGGCGGATTCAACGATTCCACTGTTCAAAAGCGAATACCACGTGCCGCTCCTGTCACCGGAAGTCGCCGCGCACATGGCCGCGTTTGCCGAGCATTTTTTCCCGGTCCTGATCCTGATCGGATTCGCCACACGGTTTTCAGCGCTGGCACTGCTGGGGATGACGCTGACCATTCAGCTGTTTGTGTATCCAGACGCCTATCCGACGCATGGCACGTGGGCAGCGGTGCTGCTGTTCCTGATGGCCCGCGGCCCTGGCAGGTTGTCGATAGATCATCTGATCGCCAGACACTACAACCGTTGAAACTCCTACACGGGTGGATCGGTGTTAGTGAGACAGGCGATCAAGCGCCTCGCCGCTGCGTTTGAACCAGCCGATCAGATAGTCCGCCAATACCTGCGTACGTTTGGGTAATCCACCCTGATACGGATGCACCAGGTACATAGGCAGGCGCCGGGTCTGGTAATCACGCAGGAGCCAGCGCAGTCGACCGTCGGCCAATTCCGCTTGCAGCAGGTACGACGGTAATCGGGCGATACCGGCCCCGGTCAACGCGGCTTTCTTGAGCAGGTTGTAATGGTTGCTGGCGAACGGCCCCGACACCCGCACGCGCAGCAACTCATGCTGCTGGTGATACAGCCACTCCTCGCGTCCACTGTAATGACTGTTAAGCAGACAACGGTGCTCGGCCAGCGCCTGCGGCGTCGTCGGCTCGCCGAAACGTTCGAGATACGCCGGACTGGCGCAGGTCATTTCCTGCCAGGCCAGCAGCGGTTTGGCCACCAGTCGTTCGTCATTGGCCACTTCACTGCGGATCGCCAGATCGAAGCCGTCCCGGGACAGATCGCGGTAGCTGTTATTCAGCTCCAGCTCGATCTGCACTTCGGGATACTTCTGCGAAAACTCCAGCAGCAGTCCATCGAAAAAGGTTTCCCCCAGCGACACCGGCACCGTCATGCGCACCGGGCCGGCCATGTCGTCCTTCAATCGTGCCAATGCCTGACGCGCCCGTTCTACCTGGACGACCAACGCCTGGGCTTGCGGCAGCAATGCCGCGCCGGCTGCGGTCAGGCTCAAACGGCGGGTCGTGCGTTGCAGCAACACCACGGAAAATCGCGCTTCAAGTTGGCTGATGCGCTTGGACAACTGGCCCTTGCTGCAACCCAATTGCTGTGCGGCCAGAGTAAAACTGCCGGCCTCGATCAACACGGCGAACGCCGCGAGGTCATCCATCTCGCTCATGGATTGTTTCCATTTGAAAACCAAAGGTTGCCCATTAGTGCGCTTATCTACAGAAAAAACCACTCTAGACTGAAACCTCGTTCAAACACTTGAGGCACAGCACGATGAAAATTCTGTTGATAGGCGCTGCCGGCACCATTGGTTCGGCCGTGGACAAAGAACTGTCGCAACGTCATGAAGTGATTCGCATCGGTCGCAACAGCGGCGATTTCCACGTCGACATCAGCGACAGCGCGTCCATCCGCAAGCTGTTCGAACAGACCGGCAAGTTCGATGCGCTGGTCTGCGCGGCCGGTAACGTGACCTTCGCCCCGTTGGGTGAAATGAACGAAGACAGCTTTGCCCTGGGCCTCAAAGACAAGCTCATGGGTCAGGTCAATCTGCTGCTGATCGGCCGCGAATTCGCCAATGACGGCGCTTCTTTCACCTTCACCACCGGTGTCCTCAGTCATGACCCGATCCGCAGTGGCGCGTCGGCGGCGCTGGTCAATGGCGCGCTGGACAGCTTCGTGCGCGCAGCCGCCATCGAACTGCCGCGCGGCCTGCGGGTGAACTCGATCAGCCCGACCGTCCTGCTGGAAGCCATGGGCAGCTATGCACCCTACTTCCGTGGCTACAAACCGGTTCCGGCGGCGGATGTGGCATTGGCCTACGCGAAAAGTGTTGAAGGACTGCAAACCGGTCAGACGTTTCACGTGGGCTAAACCCTTGTGATGAGCGGTCAGGCTGCGTAACGTGGCGGCACTTGTCTGGAGAGCCGAAGATGCGTGTTGCCCGTTCGTTAGTCCTTGTTGCCTTGTTACCGTTGTTTGCCGCCTGCCAGTTGTTCGATGGCCAGCGTGAAAGTGCCTCGCATGTCGGGCAGACGCGGATGCAGGGGCAACTGACCGCAGTTGACGGCAAACTGGTATTCCAGTCGTGTGGCGAACAGCGTCAGTACGTGGTCAACGACATCGGCGGCACCAGCATTCTGCAAGAGGCGGCGACCCTCGCCGATGAGCAGGGCAAACTGTTCGCCGACGTACGCGGCAAAGTCGCCGGCGACCGCCTCGACCTCACCCAGTTGTATCGCGTCGAGCGCTCCGGCACCGCGTGCGATGACGCCAATTTCAAACTGCTGATCCTGCGCGCCAGCGGCCATGGCCCGGAGTGGAACGTCAAAGTCAGTGGCAAAGGCATGGTCATCGACCGCGAAGGTCAGCCACCGCTTGCCGTGCCTTATGTTGAAGAGCAACTGGGTGACGGTCGCTTCAACCTCAGCAGTGAAGCCAACAACCAACGCATCGAACTCTGGGTCGCGCCGCAACGCTGTGTCGACAGCAAAACCGGCAGCGTGCAGCACATGAGCGCCGAACTGCGCATCGACGGCCAGGTGCAGCGTGGCTGCGGGTATTTCGGCGGATCGCGCAACGACTGAGCGTTTTAGCCTCACCGGATCCGGCCTTTGCGGCTTATAATCGCGGCCTTCAAACGCCCTGGCGCAGTTGTGCGCCCCGCGAACCCGGATCCTCGCCATGTTACGAATCACTGAACTCAAGCTGCCAATCGACCATCCCGAAGAAGACCTGCGCCCTGCCATCGTGCAGCGCCTGGGCATCGCCAGCGATGACTTGCTCGATTTCACCTTGTTCAAGCGCAGTTACGACGCGCGCAAAAAGTCCTCCGAACTGTGCTTCATCTACACCATCGACCTCGAAGTGCGCGACGAGGCCAAGGTGTTGGGCAAGTTCGCCGACGACCGTAACGTCAACGTGGCGCCGGATGTCAGCTACAAATTCGTCGGCCAGGCGCCAAGCGACCTGAGCCAGCGGCCGATCGTCGTCGGTTTCGGCCCGTGCGGGATCTTCGCCGGCCTGTTGCTGGCACAGATGGGCTTCAAGCCGATCATCCTCGAACGCGGCACCGAAGTGCGTCAGCGCACCAAAGACACTTGGGGCCTATGGCGTAAAAGCGTGCTCAACCCCGAGTCGAACGTGCAGTTCGGCGAAGGCGGCGCGGGGACGTTCTCCGACGGCAAGCTGTACAGCCAGATCAAGGATCCGAAGTTCCTTGGCCGCAAAGTCCTGCACGAGTTCGTCAAGGCCGGTGCGCCGGAAGAAATCCTCTACGTCAGCAAGCCGCACATCGGTACGTTCCGTCTGACCGGCATGGTTGAAAACATGCGCGAGCAGATCCGCGAGATGGGCGGCGAAGTACGCTTTCAGGAGCGCGTCACCGACGTGCTGATCGAAGACGGCCAACTGGTCGGCGTGCAACTGGCCAGCGGCGAAACCCTGCATTCGAAACACGTGGTTCTGGCCCTCGGCCACAGCGCCCGCGATACTTTCCGCATGCTCCACGGCCGTGGCGTGTTCATGGAAGCCAAACCGTTCTCGGTGGGTTTCCGCATCGAACATCCGCAATCGCTGATCGACCGTGCGCGGCTGGGCAAATACGCCGGCCACCCGAAACTGGGAGCCGCCGACTACAAACTGGTGCATCACGCCAAGAACGGCCGCTCGGTCTACAGCTTCTGCATGTGCCCGGGCGGCACTGTGGTCGCGGCGACGTCCGAGCCGAATCGCGTGGTCACCAACGGCATGAGCCAGTACTCGCGTAACGAGCGCAACGCCAACTCCGGCATCGTCGTCGGCATCACCCCGGAAGTCGATTATCCGGGCGGCCCGCTGGCCGGTATCGAGTTGCAGGAACGTCTGGAATCCCACGCGTTCATCCTCGGTGGCAGCGACTACAAGGCCCCGGCACAACTGGTCGGCGATTTCATCAACGATATTCCTTCGACCGAACTGGGCGAAGTCGAGCCGTCGTACAAACCGGGCGTGGCGCTGGGTGATCTGGCGCTGGCACTGCCAGACTTTGCCATCGAGGCCATTCGTGAAGCGTTGCCGGCGTTCGAGAAGCAGATTCGCGGTTACTCGCTGCACGATGCGGTATTGACCGGGATCGAGACACGCACCTCGTCGCCGCTGCGTATTACGCGTAACGAGACGCTGCAGAGCATGAACGTGAAGGGCTTGTTTCCGGCCGGTGAAGGCGCGGGTTATGCGGGCGGGATTCTGTCGGCGGGTGTCGATGGGATTCGCATCGCGGAAGCCGTGGCTCGCGACATTCTGGGTCTGACTGACTGACACAACGCCCTGTGTAGGAGTGAGCCTGCTCGCGATAGCGGTAATCCGGTCAACATCAATGTTGAATGTTATTACGCAATCGCGAGCAGGCTCACTCCTACAGTTGATTTTGGTGTGTCAGATATTGGCGCGTAACACTGAAGTCGGCAGCGCCTCACCACGTTCGGCACTCGCCGCCACCGCGTCAATCAACCCGTCCAGCTCATACCCTTGCGACTTCAGCCACGCCTGATCGTAATAGGTGTCGGCATAACGTTCGCCGCCATCACACAGAATCGCCACGATCGACCCCGACTCCCCCGCCGCTTTCATCTGCTGCGCTGCCATCAAGGCTCCGATCAGATTGGTGCCGCTCGACCCGCCGACATGCCGGCCCAGACGCTTCGCCAGGTAATGCATGGCGGCCAGCGACAAGGCGTCCGGCACCTTGACCATCGCATCGATCACTTTGGGCAGGAACGACGCTTCCACCCGTGGCCGACCAATACCCTCGATCCGCGAACCACAATCCAGACGCAGACTCGCATCGCCGGTCTGGTAGTAATCGAAGAACACCGAACGCTCGGCATCCGCGCACAGCACGCGGGTGCAGTGCTGGCGATAGCGCACGTATCGGCCAAGCGTCGCGGTGGTGCCGCCGGTGCCGGGGCTGGAAATCAGCCAGCTCGGCTCGGGATGCTTCTCGTAGCGCATCTGCTGGAAGATCGATTCGGCGATGTTGTTGTTCGCTCGCCAGTCGGTGGCGCGCTCAGCGTAAGTGAACTGATCGATGAAGTGACCGCCATGCTCGCGCGCCAGACGCTCGGATTCGGCGTAGATCTGCGTCGGATCCTTCACCAAATGGCTCTGACCACCGTAAAAAGCAATCTGGGCAATCTTCTCTTTCGACGTGGTCGCCGGCATCACCGCTATGAACGGCAGGCCGAGCATGCGCGCGAAATACGCTTCGGAAATCGCCGTCGAACCACTGGATGCCTCGATCACCGGCGCGCCGGGTTTGAGCCAGCCATTACACAACGCATACAGAAACAGCGAACGGGCCAGCCGATGCTTGAGGCTGCCGGTCGGATGACTGGACTCATCCTTGAAGTACAACTCGATGCCCGGGAAACCCGGCAGCGGCAAAGGAATCAGGTGGGTGTCGGCGCTGCGCTGGAAATCCGCTTCGATGATGCGGATGGCTTCGCGGGCCCACTGTCGGTTGTCGCTCATGGTCATGGTTCTCGTTGGATCGGGGCAGGAGATCAGCCTCCCAGGAAGGCTCATCCGTCAGCTTAGGAAAAATCCTGCATCGCGCACAGATACAGCTGAGTCCCAATGTGTCAGGCAACTGCTAGGCTCAGCGTGATTGAGCCAGACACCTTGTAACGACATATAACAAAAAAGAATATAACTTTTGTTTTAACAACTAACAGTACGGGTTAGGGTGTTCCACCTTTTTGACGATTCGATGGAGAGCGACCTTGCCTCTGCGTAGCACTTTCACGCGTTTCTTTCAGTTGGAAGCTGCCAGCGGTCTGTTATTGATCGCCGCGGCCATTCTGGCTTTGATTATCAACAACTCAGCCCTGTCGTGGCTGTACACCGGCCTGCTCGACACGCCAGTGGTGGCACAGATTGGCGCGCTGAAAATCGCCAAACCCCTGCTGCTGTGGATCAACGACGGTCTGATGGCGCTGTTCTTCCTGCTGATTGGCCTGGAAGTGAAGCGCGAAGTCCTCGACGGTCAGCTGTCCAAACCATCGCAAATCGTGTTGCCTGGCGCGGCCGCTATCGGCGGCATGCTGGTGCCGGCGCTGATCTACTGGTTCCTCAACCGTGACAATCCGGCAGCGCTCGATGGCTGGGCCATCCCGACCGCCACCGATATCGCCTTCGCTCTCGGCGTGCTGGCCCTGCTGGGCAAGCGCGTGCCGGTGTCGCTGAAGTTGTTTCTGATGACGCTGGCGATCATCGACGACCTCGGCGCCATCGTGATCATTGCGATCTTCTACTCGGGTGAATTGTCGACTCTGTCGCTGGGCCTCGCGGCGGCATGTATCGCCGCGCTGGTGGCGATGAACCGGCTCGGCGTGGTCAAACTTGGCCCGTACATGATCATCGGTTTGATCCTGTGGGTGTGCGTTCTCAAGAGCGGTGTCCATGCGACGCTGGCCGGCGTGACCCTGGCCTTCTGCATCCCGCTACGGACGAAAAATGCCGAGCCTTCGCCACTGCTGACGCTGGAGCACGCGCTGCACCCGTGGGTCGCTTACGGCATCCTGCCGCTGTTCGCCTTCGCCAACGCCGGCCTGTCGCTGAGCGGCGTCACCGTCGAAAGCTTTACCCACCACGTACCGTTGGGCATCGCCGTCGGCCTCTTGCTGGGCAAGACCGTCGGTGTATTCGGCTTGACCTGGCTGGCGGTGAAGATCGGCATCGCCTCCCTGCCCCAGGGTGCCAATTGGGGTCAGGTATTGGGCGTGGCGATCCTCTGCGGCATCGGCTTCACTATGAGTCTGTTTGTCGGTTCGCTGGCCTTTGAACCGGGCGTGAGCGACTACGCCGGCATGGATCGAATGGGCATTCTGACCGGATCGTTGTTCGCCGCGTTGATCGGTTATGCGGTGACAGCGGCGGCGAGTCGCAGTAGCACCATTCAAAGGGCCTGAGTGCTGGCCCATGCCAACTGCACGGCTTAGCAATAAGCCGTGCAAGTGTGCTATATGTTTCGTCAAGCCAGCAGCCGTTCCCGCACGGTATTCCCGGAGGCATCCATGTCACGTAAAGCAGAAAAACGCCCAATGACGGACGATCAGATTGCCGTCCAGGAATCCCGAATTCCAGACATCGCCCTGAAGGCATTCAGCAATGCCTACAAAATGGCACTGGCCAATGGCGCAGCCGTTCTTGTCGCTAAAGATGGTCAGCTATTTGAAGTGACAGATAAGACGTCCGTTGCACTGCGCTCGATCGGCACTTATGGAAATCTGAAAAGCGGCACGCGCCTGCACATCAATAAATCTTCAAAACAGGTCACTTCTTGAGCACACCCAGAATACGGATATTTGCGGGACCGAACGGATCGGGAAAAAGCACCTTCAATCGCCTTGTTCCTGCCCACTTGCGGGGAAACTACATCAACCCGGATGACATAGAGCGGGCGATTAAAGATACGGGGTATTTTGACTTCACCTCGTATCACATTGAATCTCACAAAGAACAGATTTTCGATTTTCTCCGCCAACACGCGCTACTGGAGAAATCCCCTCGTTCGCTGGCAAAGCTGGATTCACTCACAATGGAAGGTGAGAGACTCAACTTCGCAAATACCGAGATCGACTCCTACGTCGCTTCGGCCCTTTCCGACTTCATACGAAGGTCGCTGATCAGAGAACGCATCAGCTTTACCTTTGAAACGGTCATGTCCTCCTCAGACAAAGTCAACCTGCTTGCCGACGCTCATAACTCCGGCTACAGAGTCTATGTTTATTACGTCGCTACCGCCGATCCCGAAATCAACATAGCCAGGGTTGCCTACCGTGTGTCGCAAGGTGGGCACAGCGTTCCTCCTGAAAAAATCAGGGCCCGTTACTGGAGATCTCTGGAGCTCCTTTCTGAGGCTATCCTGACATCCAACAGAGCTTACATTTTCGATAACTCGGATGAAGGTAGTGAAGGGTTAACTCAAATAGCAGAAATCACCGACGGCGAGCTGATTGAAATCAAATCAGATATCCAGCCACCCTGGTTCAAAGAGTTCGTTCTCGACAAATTACTGTAGTCGAACAATCCCACGTCTTTAGAGACGCGTCCTACAGCCATATCTTTCGTGCTTCGTTAACGTCGCACAGCCCTTTCAAGGGGCTGGCGATGAATGAGCGAAAGGACGATCAGTGGCTGGCAGCAAGGATATTCCACGGGTTCCCAACCCACCGGCGGGCGACGGGCATTACGTCACTCACCGTTACATGACGGCCAGCGAACTGGCCGCTCGCGAATCCAGACAAAACGCTTACGACGCCATGTTGGCCCGGCAGAATGCCTTTGAGCGCACCCGCGAAATGGCTGCGACAGCGCCTGAGGTGCCGCGCGCGGGATGCGTGTTCGCCAAGTCCTGCAAGTTACCGGACGCCATCATCGACTACTCGAATCCTTCGGGCATGGTGCCGACCGACAGCCTGAAGAATTACGGTGAAATCGCCTGGCTCGGTGCTCGCGAAGCCGATACTGCGGGCGTGTTGAACCTGCAAGCGATCAGCGGCGACACGGTTTCACTGGGCGTCGAACGCATCGCAGTGCGCATACCCACCCTCGCCGCTCCCGCAATCACAGCACTTGGCGCGGCGGGTGCTGCCGCGCTCTCGGCAGTGGTTGCGGTGTTCTGGACACCCACCCTCGGCGACAGTGCCCTTTACACCGAAGACCAGTTGCGCGCCCTGAAACAAGCCCGCACCCGCGTGCGCCTGCGTGTTGAACAGCAGTCTGACGGCAGCCTCAAGGGCTACGGCTTTTACACCGGCAAGAACCGTGATTGGGAGATGGTCGATGTCGTGCAGTTCAGTGCGCGTGGTAGTCAGTTCATCGCGGATCTGGGCGAAGGTATCGAACTGATCTGGACGCCGGCGGTGGATGGCTCCGACATCCTCGGTATTCCCGCCTTGGAGTCAGCACCGCAGGCGCCGCATATCTGGGTGTATCCGCCGACGAAAGCGGCGGACGGGATTCTGGTGAATCCGGTCTATCCGCCGGAGTACCGGGATTTCATTCTGGTCTTTCCGGTGGGTTCTGGGGTTCTACCAGTCTATGTCGTGGCGAACATTTCTCATGGTAACTACCATCCAAAACCTCAGACTTTACCTGCATACCCTGATGCCCGATGGGCCACTCCAAAAACGCCAATAAAAGGTGGCGGAGGTTTACGACCGCGCTGGAAAGATAGAGACGGTGTAATTTATGAATGGGACTTTCAACATGGAGCGATTGAAAAATATACAAAGCGTGGAAAGCATTTGGGAGAATTTAACCACGAAACAGGCGAGCAAACGAAACCGGCAGATCCAACCAGAAGGATAGAACCATGAAACATCAGATCATGGGCGTAAAGAGAGGAGAGGATTTCCCTATTTTTCAACGAACCATTCCCATCGCTACGTCAGCTCTGAAGCTAGTAATGGGTTGGCAGTATGAGGAAGAGTCGCAGCATGACTACAGGCTGACGGAGCAACAAATTATTGAAATTGAAAAAGCATGCGCAATTATCCTACCTCGAGACATTGATCTTTATCTATCTACTCAGATCTAAGTCACCACGTTGGAAACTGTTATAAACCTGAGTTTCCCGAAGAGTTTGGGGTTCTCCATGAGCACATGTGCAATTACGGACTTACTGCATTGAAGCAAAAAACAAAAACCCCGACCAGTCACCTGATCGGGGTTTTCTTTACCCTACCTTCCGCTTAGTGCGAAACGCGGCTGGTCCCGCCAACGGTGGAGATGCGCACGCGCTCGCCAACACGGAACACTTCATTCTCCTGAACCTGCTGCACATAGGCGCGCATGCTGCCGTCGTCTTCGCGTACGGTGATTTCCACGCCTTGGGTACGGGTCAGGCCTTCTTCAGTAGCCGAGCCGATCAGACCGCCCGCTACAGCACCGATGACCGCCGCTACGATGCTGCCTTTGCCGCCGCCGATGGCGCTGCCGCCGACACCGCCAACCACTGCGCCTGCGGCGCCGCCGATCGGGGTCTTGGTGCCTTCGATTTTCACCGGGCGCAGGGATTCGATGGTGCCCATGCGAATCGTCTGCACGCGACGCGCTTCGTCACGGGAGTAGGAGTCACCGGTCAGGCTCGATTGGCAGCCGGTAAGCAACATCGCCATCGTGGAAAAGGAAGCAACCAGCAGAACAGACTTACGCATAGCATCAACTCCAAAGAAACATATATTCATTAAACTCCGCGGCTTGACGCCTGTCACGACACCGCCCGGATAAATTGGCTTTCATTCAGGCGCGGTACAGACACCTGCTTTACCTGAGGTAGCCACTACAGTAGCGCCAAATTACCGATTCTGCGCCACGGACACCAAGGATTTTCATGGATTACTTCATCATTGTCGTCACCACCGTCGCCGGTTTGTACTTCCATTGGTGGCTGTACGTACGGATCAAGCGCTGGATGGATCGCGACCTGGCATTGTCACTGGCTGGCAAGGATGAAGGCAAACGCGCCTTCATGCTCGAACGGTTGGCCCAGGCTCAGGCGCAAAGAATCAAGCGTCGAGACCTGCCGAAGTGGCTTGAGGCCGCTGCGGCAGGCTATCCCGCTCGGTAGACTGCCTAGGGTGCCAGACGTTCAAGAATCCAGTCGGTGTCCTGCAAACGGTAGTTGAGGCGATCGTGCAGACGGCTCGGACGGCCCTGCCAGAATTCGATGCGTTCGGGCAGCAAGCGGTAACCGCCCCAGTGCTCCGGGCAGTCAGGCTGGGTGTCGCTGAAACGCTGCTCGGTAGCCTTGAGCAGATCTTCCAGCTCGCCCCGCCCGTTGATCACCCGGCTCTGCGGCGACGCCCAGGCGCCGAGACGACTGCCGAGTGGTCGCACCTGATAATACGCGTCGGACTCTTCCGGCGTGACCTTCACTACCCGGCCTTCGATGCGCACCTGGCGCTCCAGGGTCGGCCAGAAAAAGGTCATGGCGGCAAACGGATTGGCCGCCAGATGCTGGCCCTTGGCACTGTCGTAGTTGGTGAAGAAGGTGAAACCCTGTTCGTCCAAGCCCTTGAGCAGCAGAATGCGGCAATGCGGACGCCCGTCCGCATCGACCGTGGCCAAGGTCATGGCGTTGGCCTCCACCGGCGCCTGCTCGGTTTTCACCGCATCAGCGAACCATTGGTGGAAAAGCGCGAACGGCTCGGCCGGGGCCTGCGCCTCGGTCAATCCATCCCGGGTGTAATCACGACGCATATCTGCCAGAGCCTGGGTCATGGCGCAGTCCTTTTCGTTAGCGAATCACTTTTTGGTGGTGTCGGCAGCGGCGACTTTCTTGTCGGTCGCGGCGGCTTTGGCGGGTGCGGTTTTCTTCGCAGGAGCCTTGGCTGGGGCCTTTTTCGCCGGAGCTTTGGCAGCGGCTTTCTTGGCTGGAGCCTTTTTAGTGGCCGGTACAGCAGCTTTCTTCGCAGCTGGCGCCGGTGTCACCGGTTTGGCCACTGGCTTGACGTCTTGCGCTGCGACCATGGTCACAGGCTTCGGCGCCGGCATGTTGTACTTGCTCAGCAGCGCAACCATGGTGTTTTGCGGAGTCACCAGCAATTCAACCCGACGGTTCAAGGCACGGCCTTCAACGCTGTCGTTGGCGGCACGCGGTGCTTCGGAGCCCATGCCGCGCAGCATCAGGCGATCACGTTGCAGACCGCTGAGGCGGAAGATCGCCGCAATGGCCTGGGCACGTTCCTGACTCAATTTGATGTTCGCTGGCGCAGCACCGCTGGAATCGCTGTGGCCCAGTACCAACACCGCAGTTTTCGGGTCGGCCTCGAGGATTTTCGCCACGCGGGTGAACGGGCCGAGGGTTACTGGCAGCAGCATCGCCGGGCGATCCGGGTTGAACGAGCCTTCGACTGGCGCGGTCACGACCAGCACGTTGTCGCGGCGTTCGAGTTGCAGATTGCTGTCAAGGATCGCAGTACGCAGACGCGGTTCATAGTCGTCGAGCCAGGCTTGAGTGACTTTCGGGTCCGGCATCGGCACGACTTTGGCGGTGTCCTGATCCTTGCCGCCGAACGGCCACCACCATTTGCCGCCCTTGTCGGCATCGGCTTTGGCCACTTCAACCGGTTTGGCTGCGGGCTTCGCTTCAGGCTGGGTATCGGCCTTGGCGGTCGAATCATCCGAGCCAAACGGCCAGTACCATGGGCTGCTGCTTTCAGTCTTGGCAACCGGAGCAGTGGCAGCAGGCTTCAACGGGGCCGGGGCCGGCTCTTTGGCTGCGACTTTGTCGGAAGACCCGAACGGCCACCAGCTACCGCCGTCCGCATCGTTTTTAGGAGTCTGTGCGCAACCAGTGATCGCCACACACAGGGCCAGGGCGAGAGTCTTTTTAGATGACATTGAAAATCCACAAAATGAAGTAATTAAAAATCAGAGCACTTTCGCCCGGATAAACAGTCGGTTTGAATCGAAAATCCTGCCGAGGTTCCGGCCCTGGAACCTCTGATGACGCTTTACAGACAAGTGGCGAGCACCCGCGCGAGCTTCTGCGCACGCGGATCCATCAAGACGTACGGTCCAAGGGTATTTGTCACAAAACCAAACGCGACATCATGCTCAGGGTCAGCAAAACCGATGGAGCCGCCCGCGCCCGGATGGCCGAATGCCCGTGGGCCGAGGCCGTAAGTGGCGTTGGCGACGTCCGGTTGATCGAGCATGCAGCCGAGACCGAAACGGGTGCGGGTCAGCAGCGTTTTGTCTTCGCCAAGGCTGTGCTCGCGGGTCAGCTCTTCGAGCATGTCGCTTTCGAGCAGGCTGCCGTCGAGCAGACCGGCGTAGAAACCGGCCAGACTGCGCGCATTGCCGTGGCCGTTGGCCGCTGGTTGCTGCATGCGCCGCCATTCCGGTTTGTTGGTGCTGGTAAGCACCGACGGTGGGTTGGTGAAAGCACGGGTGGTCATCGCGGTGGGTTCGCGCATGGTCACTTGCAACAAGCGTTGAGCGGCGGCGTCACCGGCATTGCCCTTACCCCGGGCGATATGCGCGACACGGTGAAATTCTTCGTCAGCCAGGCCGACATGGAAGTCCAGACCCAACGGTTTGGCCACTCGGGCGACGATCGACTCGCCCGGGCCACGACCGTCAGCACGACGGAGCAATTCGCCGATCAGCCAGCCGTAGGTGATCGCGGCATAACCGTGGCCAGTGCCCGGCGTCCACCACGGCGCTTCCGCCGCAAGGGCATCGACCATGGTTTGCCAGTCGTAAAGGGCTTCGGGCGCCAGCAATTCGCGCAGGGCCGGCAGACCGGCCTGATGGCAGAGCAATTGGCGCAGGGTCACGGCCTCTTTGCCGGCCGCAGCGAACTCCGGCCAGTAGCGGGCGACCGGAGCATCCAGTTGCAACTTGCCCTCGGCGACCAGTTGCAGCGCAGTGACGGCGGTGAAGGTTTTGGTGCAGGAGAACAGGTTGGCGATGGTGTCGCTGTGCCAGGCCTCGGCGCCGTCCTTGTCGGCAGTGCCGGACCAGAGGTCGAGGACAGTTTCTCCGCCGACCTGAATGCACAAGGCTGCGCCGCGTTCCTGGGGATCGTCGAACAGTGCGGCGAAAGCCTCGCGCACCGGCTCGAATTGAAGCTCGTAATGTCCCTGAATCTGCACCCGCAACTCCCCCGCGAAAACGCTCTACAAAGTGGCCCGCATTGTTCCAGCCCTTGAGGGATTTGGGAACAGTTGCGGGCCCGACGGTCAGATCAACAACAAGATCAAAAGATCGCAGCCTGCGGCAGCTCCTACAGAAGAGTGAATCCGACGCAGGCGGCGATCCTGGCGATATCAGCTGTTAATGACCATTCCCTGAATGCCCGCCCGCATGTCCGGCCCCCGGGCCTTTTCCGGCTTCGCCCTTGCGCCCGCCTTCAGCTTCATGACCGGCGACCGCTGCGGCTTTCTCAGCCTCTTTACCGAGCTGATCAACTGCCTGCAAATTGCTCTTGCGCACTGTTTCAACAAAGCCCTGATACGGCAGATCGGTAATCCCCACCAGACCGAAGTGCCCGTTCTCGCCGTCGAGCAGACGCCCGGTCACCGGTTGATCCAGATACTGGAACCAGTGCACGCCGACAATCGACGGTTCGCTCAAGGCCTGCTTGAGGAAGTTGGCATACGCTACGCCGCGATCCTCTTCCTTGGCCAGTTGCGTCACGCCGCCCCAGAACGGGCCACGATCAGTGGAGCCGAAGTTGAACTCGGTGATCAGCACCGGTTTATCCAGCGCGTTCAACGCGGCAAAGTCATAGCCGTCCTGCGGTTTCAGCGTGTACATGTTGAAACTCAGCACATCGCAATATTGCGCGCAGGACGCCACGGCCTCCGGGGTGCTGATGGCGAAGCGACCGCCGAGCAGCAACTGGTTTGGCGCGTGCCATTTCAGCGAGTCGGAAATGGTCTTGAAGTAGGTGTCGGCGAAGACCTTCTGGAAGTATTTGAAGTCGGCCTCGATTTCCGGGTGCTCCGGGTTCGGCAGCGGCGGCACGAAACCTGGATCTTCCATCAATTCCCACGCCGGCAGATCGATGCCCCAGGCCTTTGACAGCCCTGCCTGATTGCGATACTTGTCACGCAATTGCTTGAGGAACGCGCGTTTGGCCGGCACGTCGGTGGTCATTTTCAAGGTGCCGTAAGCCAACGCGTAGCGCGATTCAGGATCGTCGCCGGGACCGGCCCAGGCCAGCTCGTTATCGGCGAAATAGCCGATCAGCCACGGATCGTCGCGGTGATCACGGGCGGCAATGGCCACGGCGCGCTCAGTGGCCATGGCAAAGCGCGGATCGAACGGGTCGGGCATGCCGCCCCACCAGTCGCTGCCGGTGCTGATACTGGTGTAGTCGCCGACGATCGACAACGGCAAGGTGTATGGCACGCGATCAGCGTCACCCAGCGCATCGGCACTCCAGTTGCCGATCGTGTTGAAACCCCAAGCTTGCAGGCGGTCCAGCGTATGGGCCGTCCACTTCTGCTCATCGACGGTGGTTTTGCACGGCGCGCTGACGGCTTGATCGGCCGTTTTTTCGTTTGCAGTCGCCGCCACGGCGTCGGTTTTCGCCGCTTCGGCGACACCGGACTTCGCTTCGCTGGCACCTGCTACAGGCTCTGCGGCTTTCGCGGCAGTTTCTTCCGCCGCGCCAGCCTTGGCCGCTTCAGCGATTCCGGCCTTGCTGTCGCTGTCCGGTGTGCAGGGTTCGCCATACAGACGTTGCAGGTTGACGGCATAGAAATCGTACCAGCGCCCATTGCCGTAGCCCCGGCCCTGATCGGCACCGTTGCCGCCACGGTTGTCACCTTCACCGTAGTGGATGGCGAGGGGATCGCCGATTTTCGGCAAGGATTCGAACATGTATTCGCGCCCCGCCACGTAGGTCTGGTTGACCTCAGGGCTGACGGTGTTGACGCCGAGGGAGTAAAACGGATGCCCTTCGGGTGTCACCAGATACCAGCGACCTTCACGTTTTTCCGTGCGGAAGAAACCACTGGCCTTGAACGCCGGGCCTTGGCTCCAGCCGCCGAACTTGTCCAGCGAGGACTTCTCGCGCTCGGCCAGCCAGGTTTTCAGCTGTTGCTGTTCCTTGGCGGCGGCCGATTTGAGTTGTTCGTCAGTGGCGATTTTTTCCGGCCATTTGCTGCGGGTCGACTGACCATAAGCGTCGACCAGATTGCCATACACCGCTTGCGTGACCGCCTCGCCGTCCTGCACACCAAAGCGTTCGAGCAGCAGGCTCTGGGCAACTTTCGGCTGATCCATCGACAGACTCACCGATACGATTTGGCTGCGATCAATCTCACCGCTGCTGCTGGCCAGCAGAATGCGCTGACCATCGACGGTCATCGGCATCGGCGGCCCGGCCTTCATGCCCTGGCTCAGTGGCGTGGTCGCCACCAACGGCACCAGCAAGGTTTGCGCCGGGCCGGCCGGCAGGTCGACGCGACTGGTCAGCGTCTGGCCATTGTTGCTCTGGATCTGCACATAGACCGTCACGGCCCAGTTCATCGCACTCTGCAGGCGCAGGCTCATCATGCCGGACTGCGACCAGTCCCAAGCGCCGGTCTGCGGAGTCAGGCGCAACGTCGGGCGAGCCACCGGGTTGAACGTCACCCGACGCAGCACTTCACCCTCAGGGGTTTGTTCGGCGTTGGCTTGCGGCAGGTCGGCGTTTTCCGTGCTGATTTTCACCACGTCGGCGGGACGGACAAAGTTGAACAGCGTCTGCTGGCCAGCAGGCGCCGCCAGCAACGGGGCGGCGAAGATCAAGGCAAACACGGCAGGCAACGAACGGCGGATCATAAGAACGGAGTTCTCCCTAACGACCAAAAGGCCAATGGAAAAGCGTTGGCAGAGAGATAGACAGCGCGGCGGGCAAAACTGCCCACCGATGTCTCAGGATATTTCACGACGGAATGGAGGCAACGCATTGAGGATCGCCTTGCCGTAGCGCTGGGTCACCAGACGCCGGTCGAGCAAGGTGATGGTGCCGCGGTCTTCTTCGGTACGCAGCAGACGCCCGCAGGCCTGAACCAGTTTCAGCGAGGCATCGGGCACCGAGATTTCCATGAACGGATTGCCGCCACGGGCTTCGATCCACTCCGACAGTGCGGCCTCGACCGGATCGTCCGGCACCGAGAACGGGATCTTGGCGATTACCACGTGTTCGCAATACGCGCCCGGCAAGTCGACGCCTTCGGCAAAACTGGCGAGACCGAACAGCACGCTGGAATCACCACCATCGACCCGCGCCTTGTGCTTGTTCAAGGTTTCCTGTTTCGACAGGTTGCCTTGAATGAACACTTGCTTGCGCCAGTCGCGGTCGAGACCGTCGAACACGTCCTGCATCTGTTTACGCGAAGAGAACAGCACCAGCGTGCCTCGCGAACCTTCGACCAAATCTGGCAACTCACGGATGATCGCCGCAGTGTGTGCAGCGGCGTCACGCGGATCGGCCTTCAGGTCCGGCACCCGCAGCACGCCGGCGTCAGCGTGATGGAACGGGCTCGGCACCACGGCAGTGACAGCTTTTTTCGGCAGGCCGGCACGCATGCGGAAGCGGTCGAACGTGCCCAGTGCAGTCAGCGTTGCCGACGTTACCAGGCAGCCGTACGCGACGTTCCACAGGCTGCGGCGCAAGGTTTCGGCGGCGAGGATCGGGCTGGCGTTGACCTCGATATCGAACAGCGAACCGCTTTCAGCCAGGGTCAGCCAGCGCGCCATCGGCGGGCTGTCTTCCGGGTCTTCGGCGGTGAACGCGGTCCACAACTCCCAGTTGCCGGAGGCGCGGGACAACAGGCTGCCGAACAGAGGGTACCACTCTTCCGCCTGATTGCTGGCGATGCCGATGTTGACCTCGCCGTCCATGCCTTCCTTGAGCAGGTCGGTCAGACGGGTAAACAGATCATTGAGACGGGAAAAGCCTTTCTTCAGCTCGATGCCCATTTCACGCATGTGTTCGGGAATAACCCCGGCGACGAAACGATGGCGTGGCCGTTCACGACCTTCGACGTCTTCACCGGGTTTGAAATCGGCAATCTGCTCGCAGGCGGTAAACATGAACTGCTGCTGAGTCTTGATCTCTCGCGCCAGTTCCGGCACTTGCTCGATCAACTTGCCCAGATCGCCCGGCAGCGGATGCTGGGCCAGCAGTTTGGTGAGGTTCTTGGCGGTGGTCTCCAGCCAGTCGGCGGTGGAGCGCAGACGCGTGTAATGGGCGAAGTGGCCGATGGCCTTGTCCGGCAGGTGGTGGCCTTCGTCGAACACGTAAATGGTGTCACGCGGGTCGGGCAACACCGCGCCGCCGCCCAGTGCCAGGTCAGCCAGGACCATGTCGTGGTTGGTGACGATCACATCAACCTTGCCCATGCCTTCGCGAGCCTTGTAGAAGGCGCACTGGCCGAAGTTCGGGCAATGACGGTTGGTGCACTGGCTGTGATCAGTGGTCAGGCGCGCCCAGTCGGCGTCTTCCAGCGCATTGGGCCAGCTGTCGCGGTCGCCGTCCCATTTATTGCCGGCAAGCTTTTCGATCATGCTGGTGAATAGCTTCTGACTGGCCTCATCGACCTCGATCTTAAAGCCTTCTTCTTCGAACAGCTGGGCAGTGGCGGTTTGTGCGTGGCCTTCCTGCAGCAGCATGTCGAGTTTGGAGAGGCACATGTAGCGCCCGCGCCCCTTGGCCAGGGCGAAACTGAAGTTCAGCCCGCTGTTGCGCATCAGGTCGGGCAGATCCTTGTAGACGATCTGCTCTTGCAGCGCGACGGTCGCGGTGGCGATCACCAGCCGTTTGCCCGCCAGCTTGGCGGTCGGGATCGCCGCCAGGCTGTAGGCCACGGTTTTGCCGGTACCGGTGCCGGCTTCCACCGCGACAATCGCGGGGTCGCCACTGCGCCGGCCTTCGTCGTCGGTATCGATATCTCCGAGGACTTTGGCGATTTCAGCGATCATCAGGCGCTGGCCGTAACGCGGCTTGAGGCTCTTGGCTTCAAGAAAACGCGAATAGGCGCCCTGGATCGTGGTTTTGAGTTCAGTGCTGATCATGGATTGTCGGGCGCAAAAAACGCTGGATAAATTTTCAGTGGTTTCGGATGGCGGCTATCATACCCCGCTAATTAATCCCGCGCAGAACGGAGTGCCCCAATGACACCTTTTAGCCTCGTTTATCCCCTGCATGTCCTGTCCGCACTGGTGTGGGTCGGCGGTATGTTTTTCGCCTGGATGGTCCTGCGCCCCGCGGCCGTGAAGGCCCTCGATGGCCCTGCCCGACTGACGCTCTGGGTGGAAGTGTTTCAGGGTTTTTTCCGCTGGGTCTGGGTCGCGGTGATCCTGTTGCCGATCAGCGGCGTGGGTATGCTGCATCTGCAGCAGGTCGGTTTCGAAACCGCGCCGAAGTATGTGCAGGTGATGATCGGGTTGTACGTGGTGATGACGGCGCTGTTTATCCGGATTCAGGGGTTGATGCTGCCGGAGTTGCGCAAAGCGGTTGAAGCGAAGGACTGGCCGGCAGGTGCGGCGGTGCTCGGGCGGATTCGCCGGGTAGTGGGGATCAATCTGATTGTCGGACTGGTGCTGGTGGCGATTGCCGCGGCTCGGCCGATGCTCTGAGCCACAGCATTTTTTGAGCTGTAAACACTGTTGTGGCGAGGGGATTTATCCCCGATGGACTGCATGGCAGTCCCGCTTTTCAATTCAAGAGCGGGGCCGCTTCGCGACCCATCGGGGATAAATCCCCTCGCCACAACTGAGTTCTACTGTTCTTTTAGAGGTGTTGCACGGTCACGGCACCTGCCGCTCCCACCGGACCAGGCTGACCATCGGCGCCGGTTTTGCCATTCTTGCCGCCATCGGCGCGATACACCAGGCAGCCTTTGGACTTGCCACCCTTGCCCGCCTTGCCGCCAACGCCCGCCGGGCCACCGGCACCGCCAGCCACATTGACCTTGATCAGCTCGGCCGGAAACTCGCGAGGCACTTCAATACGCACCAGCCCACCCGGCGCACCCGGTTGACCGTCACTGCCGTCACTGCCATCCGCGCCGTGCCCGGCCGAGCCATAAGTGCAGCCCGGATCTTCACCGTTGCCGCCATCCAGACCGACAAAACCCGGCGCCCCTGTGCCGCCACGGGCATCGACCAATAGCTGCGGCGCATTCAATGCCTTGAATTGCAGATTCAGATTGCGCCCTGCCCGGGCGGCTTTTTCATAGGTGCCCGGCGCACCGCGCGCGGTGATCTGGCTGCCTTCGCTGAACTCTGCGCGAGCAACCTTCATGTCCAGCGCCTGTGCACCCGGAACGATGGCGATACGTGCTTCATGACCGAGGCGCAACTCACCGACGCTCAGTTCAGTGACGTTGGCGGGGATCAGCAAGGTGCCGTAATCGGCCACTTCCAGACGCTCAAGCTGCAAAGCGCCAGTGTTACTGGGCAGACGCATCAGCGAGTTGGTTTCGACGCTGACCACCTGAGCACAGGCCAATGGGCTGATAAAAGCAACGAGCAGACACAGTTTACGCATGGGAAGAAGACTCCGGAGCGGCCGGGGCCGGGATGGTTAGCAGATGGAATACGCCGAACAGCAGGATGCGGCCACGGTCACGCCAAGGGTGCGGACGCCCCTTGAGGCTGCGATTGCACAGCAGCACTTCGAGCACATGGACCGTTAACAGCAGACCGCCGGCCAGATTGACCAGCAGATGCAGCGGATGAACAAAGGGTACAAGCTGATTGGCCAGCACCACACAGCAGAACAGCAGGGTCAATAACCGCCCCAGCCCCCAGAACACTTTCATACGCTCCCCCGTGTTGCGAATTATTCTTTGGGCGCACAGTAACGGCTTCTGCGGGGGATAAGCCAGAGGCAAAAATGAAAAAACCTTGGCGAACCGCCAAATGGCTGCCGGATTGACGATGATCGCTCCGGCAGCTCTAGCTCGCGGACTACAGACACATCCTAACGATTGATGTGCAGCTCTACCCGACGGTTTTTGGCGCGCCCCTCGTCGGTCGCGTTATCCGCCACCGGCTCGCTTTCGCCACGCCCTTCACTGGTCAGTTTGTTCGGCGCCAGGCCCTGACTCAGCAGATAAGCCGCCACGCTGCTGGCGCGCCGTTCGGAAAGCGCCTGGTTGTAGGCATCCGATCCTTTGCTGTCGGTATGGCCGATGACCTTGATGCTCACCACGTCGGCATTGCGCAGTTTGTCCATCAGCGTGTCGAGCTGGGCTTTCGCCGCCGGCGTCAGGTCGGACTTGTCGAAATCGAAGAGCACGTTGCCGGCATCGCTAAGGGTGATGACTTCGCTTTGCGGAGCCGGTTCGACAGGTTTTTCTGCCACCGGATACTGCGGCAGTGGACAGCCACGGTGATCGACCGGGGTGTTGGCCGGGGTATCGGGGCAACGGTCGCGGCGGTCGAATACGCCGTCGCCGTCTTCATCGCCGTCCTGGGCATAACAGATCAGTCCGCCGGTAAGTATCCCCAGCGCCGCGCCGCCACCGGCCCAGCCGCCACTTTCGATGGCGCCGAGACCGCCACCGACCAGCCCGCCAATAAGGCTGCAGATCGGCCACGTACGTTGATTGAGGGGTGCAGTGCCATCGCTGTGGGTGGCGCAACCGGTGAGCAAGCTGCCTAGCAGCAGCACCGGCAAGACGGACCTTGAGAAAACAGTCATTGTGAAAGCTCCTGTGTCACCGGCCCATACCGGTTACACAGGAGTAAAGACCCGCATCCGCGACTGCACAAGCCGCGGATGCGAGAGGGCTAGCGGACGATTTTGATTTCGGTACGACGGTTTTGCGCACGACCGTCAGCCGTTTTGTTGTCGGCGACAGGCTGGCTTTCACCCATACCGGACACCGAAACGAAGCTGGCGCGTGGCACACCTTGCTGGATCAGGTATTCCACCACCGAGTGCGCACGACGGTCCGACAGTTTTTTGTTGTAGGCATCGCTGCCCACGCTGTCGGTATGACCGGTCACGGTCAGTTGTGCAGTCGAGGATTCCTGTTTCAGGCGCGTGGCGACTTTGTCGAGCACTTGCTTGTCAGGGCCGGTCAACGTGGCTTTGTCGAACTGGAAGTGCACATCACGAATGACGATGGTTTCTTCCTTGACCACTACCGCTTCTTCGACCACGGCTGCAGGCGCTGGTGGTGGGCAACCGTCAGCGTCGACTTGCACGCCTTTAGGCGTGTGCGGGCACTTGTCGCGACTGTCTGGCACACCATCGCCGTCTTCGTCGCCATCACCGTGCACCCAGCAATAAGCCGCTGCCGTACCACCGACCAGCAATGCGCCGTAGCCGGCCCATGCCGAACTTTCGGTGGCGCCGAGACCGGCGCCGACCACACCACCGACCGCCGCACAGGTCGGCCAGTCGGTTTTCTGCAAACCTGCGCAACCAGTCAACACACTGGTTAGCAGAATCAAAGGTAATGCTGTCCGAACTATGCTCATCTGGTTTTCTCCTGAGGGATCGGCTTAGAACCGATTCAGGGAGTAAAGACCGGAGTTTTAATCTCCGCCAGCAATAGGCCACCGCTGTTTGCGACCGTGTTCACAGGACTTTGGCGCATTTGCCACAAACCTGCGCGGCAGGGCTCTTTGCCGCTGCAGTCAGGCAGGCTAGTCTTGGCGGTCTGATTGAGGAGCTTCGATGAACGTCGCCATTTCTTCCCGTACGCCGCAACAGGCGTTGGCCGCTTTGCTGGATCGTTACGCCCCGGCACGGCTGTTGCTGATCGGTGCCAGTGAGTTCCCCGCGCTGAGCGCTTTCAAACAAGCGCATCCAGACACTTGCGTGGCTCACGCCGCGCCCGGCGCCTTGCCGGCAGAACTGGCGGCAAGGCGTTTCGATCTGGCGCTGGTGGTCGATTGCCTGGAGCATTTGCCCAAACGCGACGGCCTGAACCTGTTGGGCGGTATCCGCAATCTCAACGCCAGCCGCATCGCGGTGCTGGCGGATCTGGCGGCCAGTGGCTGGCAGGAAACCGATTTCTACTCGCTGGCACTGCAAGCCAGCGAACGCTTCCAGCGTGACGATCAAGTGCTGACCCTGTTCACCTATGATCTGCTTGACTACAAACAAGTCCCCGACTGGCTCAATTCAAGGTTCTGGGCCAATCCGGAAAACTTCGGGAAATACTGGTGGTAATGCAATGAGTACAGCCATTTGCCCTTGCGGCAGCGGCAATCTGCTGGATGCCTGCTGCGGTCATTATCACGAAGGCCATCCGGCCCCGTGTGCCGAAGCCTTGATGCGTTCGCGCTACAGCGCCTACGTGCTCGGGCTCATCGACTATCTGGTGGCGACCACCCTGCCCGCTCAACAGTCGGGCCTTGATCGGCAGTCGATCAGTGCCTGGAGCGCACAGAGCACCTGGCTCGGCCTTGAGGTCGAAAGCTCGGAGGTCTTCGGCGGCCAGCCGGAACACGCCTTCGTCACCTTCACTGCGCGCTGGCACGACGACCAGGGCGAACACAGCCACCGCGAGCGCTCTTCGTTCGTACAGAACGCCGGCCGCTGGTACTTCATCGACCCGACGGTGCAGTTGAAACTGGGCCGCAATGACAGTTGCCCGTGTGCCAGTGGGCAGAAATTCAAGAAATGCTGTGCGGGGTATTTCGGCGTTTGAGATCAAAAGATCGCAGCCGTCGGCAGCTCCTACAAGTGAACGCATTCCAATGTAGGCGCTGCCGATGGCTGCGATCTTTTACCGTCTAGACTGGCAGCAAAGGGAGTCAATCCATGCTCGGTCACTGGCGCACACTGAAAACCCTCACCCTGCTGCTGTTTCTCGGGCTCAGCGGCTGCGCCTCATGGTTCAGCGACGACACCCGCGACCCCGCCGTGCATCTGGTGAAAGTCGAAGTGGTGCGCGCCAAGTTGCTCGAACAGAAATTCATCCTGCACTTTCGCATCGACAACCCCAACGACAGCGACTTGACCGTGCGCGGTCTGGAGTACCGCATCCATCTGGCCGACATGCTGCTGGCTGAAGGCGAGTATGAACACTGGATCACTGTCGGGCCGAAGCGCAGCGCCTTTTATAAAGTGCCGATTCGCACCAATTTGTGGCCACAGGTAAAAGAGGTGGTGAAAATGCTGAAAAGTCCAAATCAGCAGATTCCCTATCGGTTACAAGGCGAAATGGAAACCGGTTTATTCATCGCCCACTACGTGCACCTTGAGCGCAATAGCGTGATAATCCCGGCCGATTTAATTCCGGAGCAACACCGATGACTCAGCAACCTCATGTCCATGGCCCTGACTGCAACCACGATCATGATCATGACCATCATCACGATCACGATCACGATCATGGCCATGTTCACGGCCCGAACTGCGGCCACGCCCACCAGGAACCGGTGCGCAACGCCCTGAAAGACGTCGGCCGCAACGACCCTTGCCCATGCGGCAACGGCAAGAAATTCAAGAAGTGCCACGGCGCTTGATGCCTTGGGCGAAGAGCCTCTTCGCCTGACCTGCCGTCTTCGCGAGCAGGCTCGCTCCTACAGTTGACCGAGTTTCTTCAGTTGGAATGCGATCACTGTAGGAGTGAGCCTGCTCGCGATAGCGTTGGTAGATTCACCGCAAATATTCAGCCAGCCGCCAGAATCTGTCCGGCACTGATCACCGTCGCATACTCCCCGTGCAGATTCCCCAGCGACATCCCGTGCACCTCTTCAGCGGTTCGCAACGTGCCGAAGTAATCGGCCTTGTCGAAGGTGAAGCACGCATCCTCCGCCACCCAGGCATCGAACCCCAGATTGCCCGCCGTGCGCGCCGTGGACTCCACCGAGTTGTTAGTCGCCACGCCGACGATGACCAATTGCCCGATCCCCGCCTCACGCAACCGCGTCTCCAGTCCGGTGGCACAAAACGCATCCGGCACGTGTTTCTGCATCAGCCATTCGCCGTCCTGCGGCAAAAACCTTTGCTGAAACTCCACCCCTTCCTGTTGGGGCCAGAACACCGAACCCGGCTCACGTGATAGATGCTGCACATGGATGACCGGCCGCCCGCTGCACCGCCAAAGCCCCAGCAGATCAAGGATTCGCTCTTCAGCCTGCGGATTATTGCGCCGCCCCAAACGCGGCTGCAGGATGCCTTTTTGCTGGTCGATGATGATCAGTGCTGCGTTGGCCTGAAGCTCCATGGCGATTTTTCTCACGCGCGGTCATTGAATTTCTCGCACTTGAGCATCACTTGCTTCTACTAAGCAAGTCATCGAACACACAGGACGACCTGATGCCGGCGTTTGCTGTCCGCACGTAAGCCAATTTCTGTTTTGGAGCTTTCCATGATCGACCTGTATTACTGGACCACCCCCAACGGCCACAAAATCTCCCTGTTCCTCGAAGAAGCCGGCCTGCCGTACAAGGTGCACCCGATCAACATCAGTCAGGGTGAGCAGTTCCAGCCACACTTTCTGAAAATCGCCCCGAACAACCGCATCCCGGCCATCGTCGATCACCAGCCGGCCGATGGTGGTGAGCCGCTGTCGCTGTTCGAATCCGGGGCCATTTTGTTGTATCTGGCGGAGAAGACCGGCCAGTTCCTGCCGAAGGATCTGCGCGGTCGGCAAACGACGCTGCAATGGCTGTTCTGGCAAATGGGCGGATTGGGGCCGATGGCTGGGCAGAATCATCACTTCAGCCAGTTCGCGCCGGAGAAGATCCCTTATGCGATCAAACGCTACATTGACGAAACCGCCCGTTTATACGGCGTGCTGAACAAGCAATTGGCCGATAACGAATTTGTCGCGGGCAGCGAATACAGCATTGCCGACATGGCGATCTATCCGTGGATCGTCTCGCACAAGTGGCAGAGTCAGATCCTTGAGGACTTCCCGCATGTGCTGCGCTGGTTCAACCACATCAAGGATCGCCCGGCGACGGTGAAGGCGTATGCGCTGGTGCAGCAGGTCAACCCGGCAAAACCCTGATCCCAAGTGAGGGGCTTTTGTGGTGAGGGGATTTATCCCCGTTGGGCTGCGCAGCAGTCCTAATTCCTGCGACCAGGATGTGTCTGACACACCGTGATTGCAGGTTTTGGGGCTGCTTCGCATCCCAACGGGGCGGTGCGACGTTTCGCTAAATCCCCTCGCCACAGGTCTTGTGTTGTCCTCAGGTGAACGGTTTATCAGACAAATCCTGAAATAACCCCCGCCCCCGCTTGCGCGGCCACCTCCTGCTCACTAACGTAGCGCCTTTACTGACGCTACCCCCCGCAGGAGCTTTGCCATGGCCTCGCCAGCCCTCACACATTTTCTTCCCCGGTTCGGCGTTGCCGCAGCAGTGGCCGGTGTCTTGAGCCTGTCCGGTTGCCAGACCTGGAACGCTCAGGACACTCTCCCGCCCACCTCCGGCGTGCAACCGCTCAAGGGGCTGGCACAGAATGTTTCGGTGCGCCGCAATGCCATGGGCATGCCGCTGATCGAAAGCAACAGCTTCCACGATGCGCTGTTCACCCTCGGTTACGTCCACGCCAGCGACCGCATCAACCAAATGGTCACCCTGCGTCTGTTGGCTCAGGGCCGTCTGGCGGAAATGTCCGGCGCGTCGATGCTCGATGCCGACCGCTACATGCGTGCGGTCAACCTGAAGAAAAGCGCCGGTGAGCTGTACAAAGCCTCGTCGCCACGCCTCAAGCGTTTCTTCGAAGTCTATGCCCGGGGCGTCAACGCCTACCTGTTCCGCTATGCCGACAAGTTGCCGGGCGATCTCGCCTCCAGTGGCTACAAGCCTGAATACTGGAAGCCGGAAGATTCGGCGCTGATTTTCGCCCTGCTGAACTTCAGCCAGTCGGCCAACCTGCCGGAAGAAATTTCATCCCTGGTGCTCGCGCAAACCGTAACCACTGACAAACTCGCCTGGTTGACCCCGTCCGCTCCGGACGAGAATCTGCCGCTGACCGAGGCCGACAAGCTGCAAGGCCTCAAGCTCAACGGGCAAATTCCCGGCCTGACTGAATTGAGCAACGCCAGTCAGCAACTGTCGGCGCTGAACCTGCTCGGCACTCAGACTTCGAACAACTGGGCCATTGCCCCGCAACGCAGCCGCAGCGGCAAGAGCATTCTGGCCAGCGACAGCCATGGGCCATTGGCCGCGCCGTCGCTCTGGAGTTTCGTACAGATCCGCGCGCCGAAGTATCAAGCGGCAGGCGTGACCGTCGCCGGTTTGCCGATGGTGCTAGGTGGTTTCAACGGCAAAGTGGCGTGGAGCATGACCAGCGTGCTCGGCGACAACCAGGACCTGTTCCTGGAAAAAATTCGCCGTCAGGGCAGCAGCCTGACCTACGAGGTCAACGGCAAATGGCAGCCGCTGGGCGTGCGCAACGAAACCTATTTCGTCAAAGGCCAGCGGCCGATTCGCGAAGCGGTGTACGAAACTCGCCACGGCGCGTTGCTCAACAGCTCTCAAGCTGCCGCGCAAGGCAACGGTTTCGGCCTGGCGTTGCAGACACCGAGCTTTACCGATGACAAATCCCTCGACGCGTTTTTTGATCTGAGCCGTGCACAGAACGTTGAACGCGCCTCGGATGCGAGCCGCGAGATCCGCGCCATCGCGCTGAATCTGGTGTTCGCCGATGCCAGCAATATCGGCTGGCAGGTCACCGGGCGTTTCCCGAATCGTCGTGAAGGCGAAGGTTTGCTGCCCTCGCCGGGCTGGGAAGGTCGCTACGACTGGGACGGTTACGCCGACCCGATGCTGCATCCCTACGATCAGGACCCGGCACAAGGCTGGCTCGGCACCGCCAACCAGCGCGTGATCCCCCACGGTTACGGCATGCAACTGTCCAACTCCTGGGCCGCGCCGGAACGCGGCGAGCGCCTGGCGGAACTGGCCGGCAGCGGTAAGCATGACAGCCGCAGCGTGATCGCCATGCAGTACGACCAGACGACGACCTTCGCCGCCAAGCTGAAGAAAGTCTTCGAAGCGCCAGGCATGAAACAACCGCTGAAACAGGCGATCGATGCATTGCCGGAAGCGGATCGCAGCAAGGCCCGCGAGGCGCTCACCCGATTGATGGCGTTCGACGGCAAGCTCAGCCCGACCTCGGCGGATGCGGCGATCTATGAACTGTTCCTGCAAGAAAGCATGAAGCAGATCTTCCTCGACGAACTCGGCCCGGAATCCAGCCCGGCGTGGAAAGCGTTTATCGCCAATGGCGACTTGTCCTACGCAGCGCAGGCCGATCATCTGCTGGGGCGCGAAGACAGTCCGTTCTGGGACGACATCCGCACACCGCAGAAAGAGGATAAAGCGGTGATCCTCGCACGCAGTCTCGCGGCAGCGATCAGTGCGGGCGACAGCCAGTTGGGCGGCGATCACAGAGCCTGGCAGTGGGGCAAATTGCACAGCTACGTGTGGAAGAATGCTGCTGGCCAGACGGTTCGTGGACCACTGGCAGCCGGTGGCGATCACACCACGTTGAACACCGCGGCGTTTGCCTGGGGTCAGGATTTCACCACTACGCGTGCGCCATCGATGCGTTTTATCGTCGATTTCGGTCAGACCGAACCGCTGATGGGGCAGAACGGTACAGGGCAATCGGGTAATCCGGTCAGCCCGAATTACCTCAATGGCATTGATCAGTGGCTGAAAGGGCAATACATCGGCTTGCCGATGCAGCCGCAGAACTTTGACCGGGTGTATGGCAAAAACCGGCTGACCCTGACTCCGGGTAAATAAACAGCAAAATCAAAAGATCGCAGCCTTCGGCAGCACCTACAGAGATCCATGTAGGAGTTACCGAAGGCTGCGATCTTTTGCCGTTCAAATCTTCGAAAAATCCATAGAACTTCTTCAGCCGCGCAAACCTCATAGCTAACAAGCCCCCCCATTTCTGGTAACGACATGGATCTTGTTATCGCCCGCCCCGAAGGTTTGTACTGCCCCGCCGGGGATTTTTATATTGACCCCTGGCGTCCCGTCGAGCGCTCGGTGATCACCCATGCCCATGGCGATCACGCTCGTACCGGCAACCAGCATTACCTTTCCAGCAGCGCCAGCGAAGGGATTTTGCGCGCGCGTCTGGGGCAGGACATCAACCTGCAAACCCTAGCCTACGGCCAACGCTTGACCCACCACGGTGTCACCTTGAGTTTTCACCCGGCCGGGCATGTGCTCGGCTCGGCGCAGGTGCGTCTGGAATACGGCGGCGAAGTCTGGGTCGCCTCCGGCGATTACAAGATCGAACCGGACGGTACCTGCGCACCGTTCGAACCGGTGCGCTGCCACACCTTCATCACCGAATCGACCTTCGGCCTGCCGATCTACCGCTGGCAGCCGCAGGCGCAGGTGTTCAGCGAAATCAACGAGTGGTGGAAAGCGAATATCGCCGCAGAAAAAACCAGCGTGTTGTTCTGCTACTCGTTCGGCAAAGCCCAGCGGATCCTTCACGGCATCGACGAAACCCTCGGCCCGATCCTCAGCCACGGCGCCGTTGAACCCTTGAACCGCGTCTACCGCGACGCAGGCGTGTACCTGCCACCAACCCTCTATGCCGGTGACGTGAAAAAAAGTGACCCGCTCATGCGCCAGGCGCTGGTGATCGCCCCGCCTTCGGCCGGTGGCAGCACCTGGATGCGCCGTTTCGGCGATTTCAGCGATGCCTTCGCCAGCGGCTGGATGCGTCTGCGCGGCACGCGGCGGCGGCGCGGAGTGGATCGTGGCTTCGTGCTGTCCGATCACGCCGACTGGCCCGGTCTGCTCTGGGCGATCAATCAGACCGGCGCCGAACGGGTAATGGTCACCCACGGCTCGATCGGGGTACTTGTGCGCCATCTGCGCGAACAAGGTCTCGATGCCCAAGGCTTCAACACCGAATACGGCGATGACGAAGAAGAAAACATCGCTTCTCAACCGACCGTCGCCGAGATGCCAGCATGAAAGCCTTCGCCGAGTTGTACGCCGAACTCGACGCCACCACGTCCAGCAACGCCAAACTGGCGGCGATGCAAACCTACTTCGCCCAGGCCGAACCCCAGGACGCGGCCTGGGCGGTGTACTTTCTGTCCGGCGGCCGGCCCCGGCAACTGGTGCCGGTGCGGATCCTGCGCGAACTCGCCGTCGAAGTCTCGGGGCTGACGCCATGGTTGTTCGAGGAGTCCTATCAGGCTGTCGGCGATCTGGCGGAAACCATTTCGCTGGTGCTCCCGGAAAATCTGCACAGCTCCGAAGCCGGCCTCGCCGAGTGGATCGAGGACAAACTGCTGCCGCTGCGTGGTGAAACTCCGGAATTCCTGTCCCGGCAATTGCCGGCGTTGTGGGCGCAACTGGATCGGCCGAGCCTGATGTTGTGCATCAAACTGATCACCGGCAGTTTCCGTGTCGGCGTATCGAAATTGCTGGTAACTCGCGCACTGGCGTCGATGGCCGGGCTCGACAGCAAGCGTGTGGCGCAGCGACTGGTGGGTTATACCGACCTGTCGAATCGGCCCGACGCCGCCAGTTATCTGAAGCTGATCGCTGCCGAATCTGCCGACGAGCACGCTCAGCGCGGTGGCCAGCCGTACCCGTTTTTCCTCGCGCATGCCTTGTCGCAACCGGTTGAAGAGTTCGAGGCACTGATCGGCCCGGCGAGCGCTTGGCAGGTGGAATGGAAGTGGGATGGCATCCGCGCGCAAGTGGTCAAGCGTGACGGGCGGTTATGGGTGTGGTCGCGGGGTGAGGAACTGGTCACCGAGCGCTTCCCCGAACTCGATGTATTGGTCCACGGCTTGCCCGATGGCACGGTGATCGACGGAGAAATCGTGGTGTGGAAAAGCACCCATCCGCGCACCGAGGACGCCTTCGATCCGCAATCGCCAGCGCCACCCGCGGTGCAACCGTTCGCCCTGCTGCAACAACGGATTGGCCGTAAAACTCTCGACAAGAAAATTCTCGAAGACATACCCGTGGTGGTGCTCGCCTACGATTTGCTCGAATGGCAAGGCGAAGACTGGCGCAATCAGCCGCAGGCCAAGCGCCGTGCGCAATTGGAAGAAGTCATTGCCCGCTGCAACAGCCCGGTGCTGCTGCCCTCCCCGGTCTTGACCGGCACCGACTGGTTCGACCTCGCCCGGCAGCGTGAAGCGTCCCGGCGCCTGGGCGTCGAGGGCATGATGCTCAAGGCCCGCGACGCCTTGTACGGCGTCGGTCGCACCAAGGACATGGGCGTGTGGTGGAAGTGGAAGGTCGACCCGTTCAGTGTCGACGCGGTGCTGATTTACGCGCAGCGCGGGCATGGTCGCCGCGCCAGCCTGTACAGCGACTACACCTTTGCCGTGTGGGACGGCCCGCCCGAATCCAGTCAACGGGCATTGGTGCCGTTCGCCAAGGCCTATTCGGGGCTGACCGACGAGGAAATGCGCCAGGTCGACAGCATCGTGCGCAAAACCACGGTGGAGAAGTTCGGCCCGGTGAGCAGTGTGAAGCCGAGTCTGGTGTTTGAACTGGGGTTTGAGGGGATTGCCCTGTCGCGGCGGCACAAGAGCGGGATTGCGGTGAGGTTTCCCCGGATGCTGCGCTGGCGGCAGGACAAGACTGTGGATGAGGCGGACAGTCTTGCCACCCTGCAAGATCTCCTTGCCTGACCCCCTTTCCCGGGACACTGATCATTCGAATTGAATGACGACCTGTGGCGAGGGGATTTATCCCCGATCGACTGCGCAGCAGTCGCAAAACCTGAGCATGCAATTCTCCCTGATGAATGCTGGGGGCTGCTTCGCAACCCATCGGGGATAAATCCCCTCACTACAGGGAATGCATCGCCCGCGAAATGCCTGCATTGAACTTAAATGGTGCAAGGTTTTTACGACGCCCATTTCCGTGCACCAATCCCCCCTCTTCCCCCGCTTCCCACCTTTTAAAACACTTGTTCGGGACTCTGGTTCGGAAATTGCTACTTTCTATAGGTCGTACGCGTTCCAGTAACAATAATTCTGCGCCACAAGCGCTCATATTGGTTCTTAGGGATTGAATAATGAAAAAAGCATTGCTGACCCTTTCTGCACTGGCGTTGTGCATGGCCGCTGGCTCCGCGCTGGCCAAGGAATACAAAGAGCTGCGCTTTGGCGTTGACCCTTCGTACGCACCGTTCGAGTCGAAAGCGGCCGACGGCAGTCTGGTGGGCTTCGACATCGATCTGGGTAACGCGATCTGCGCCGAACTGAAGGTCAAGTGCAAGTGGGTCGAAAGTGACTTCGACGGCATGATTCCGGGCCTCAAGGCCAACAAATTCGACGGTGTGATCTCGTCGATGACCGTGACCCCGGCCCGCGAAAAAGTCATCGACTTCTCCAGCGAGCTGTTCTCCGGCCCGACCGCTTACGTGTCGAAAAAAGGTTCCGGCATCACCGCAGACGTCGCGTCGCTGAAAGGCAAAACCGTCGGTTACGAGCAAGGCACCATTCAGGAAGCCTATGCCAAAGCCGTGCTGGACAAGGCCGGCGTGAAAACCCAGGCCTACCAGAACCAGGATCAGGTGTATTCCGACCTGACCTCCGGCCGTCTCGACGCAGGCATTCAGGACATGCTGCAAGCCGAACTGGGCTTCTTGAAGTCGCCACAGGGCGCCGACTATGACGTCAGCAAGCCAGTCGACAACGAATTGCTGCCAGCCAAAACCGCTGTCGGTATTAAGAAAGGTAACACTGAGCTGAAGGCGCTTTTAGATAAAGGTATCAAAGCGTTACACGATGACGGCAAATACGCCGAGATTGAAAAGAAACACTTTGGCGATCTGAATCTGTACAGCGGCAAATAATGCCCCGGCGCCCATCCTCGATGGGCGCCTTTTCCATCCGCTCAGGTTGCTGATTTATGTTCGAAACCCTCCTGCAAAATCTGGGGCTATCCGCCTTCAGCCTCAAGGGCTTCGGCCCGTTGCTGCTGGAAGGCACCTGGATGACCATCAAATTATCGGCGTTGTCGCTGTTGGTGGCCGTGTTGCTCGGCCTGCTCGGCGCCAGCGCCAAACTGTCAAAAATCAAACTGGTGCGCCTGCCCGCCCAGCTCTACACCACGCTGATTCGCGGGGTGCCGGATCTGGTGCTGATGCTACTGATCTTCTACAGCCTGCAAACCTGGCTGACGACGCTCACCGACTACATGGAATGGGAATACATCGAAATCGACCCGTTCAGCGCCGGGGTGCTGACCCTGGGTTTCATTTATGGCGCGTATTTCACCGAGACTTTCCGCGGGGCGATCCTCGCCGTGCCGCGTGGTCAGGTCGAAGCGGCCACCGCGTACGGACTCAAACGTGGCCAGCGCTTTCGCTTTGTGGTGTTCCCGCAAATGATGCGCTTCGCCCTGCCGGGCATCGGCAATAACTGGATGGTGATGCTCAAGGCCACCGCGCTGGTGTCGATCATCGGCCTCGCCGATCTGGTCAAAGCCGCGCAGGACGCCGGTAAAAGCACCTATCAACTGTTCTACTTCCTGGTCCTCGCCGCTTTGATCTACTTGCTGATCACCAGTGCCTCGAACTTCATCCTGCGCTGGCTCGAACGCCGCTACGCCGCCGGTGCCCGGGAGGCCGTACGATGATCGAACTTCTGCAGGAATACTGGAGAGCCTTCCTTTATACCGATGGCCAGAACATCACTGGCCTGGCGATGACGATGTGGCTGCTCAGTGCCTCGATCTTCATCGGTTTCCTGGTGTCGATTCCGTTGTCGATCGCCCGGGTTTCCAGCCACTTCTACGTTCGGTGGCCGGTGCAGTTCTACACCTACCTGTTCCGCGGTACGCCGCTGTATATCCAGTTGCTGATCTGCTACACCGGGATCTACAGCCTCGCGGCGGTGCGTGCGCAGCCGATCCTCGACAGTTTCTTTCGCGATGCGATGAACTGCACGATCCTCGCCTTCGCCCTGAACACTTGCGCGTACACCACGGAGATTTTCGCCGGGGCGATCCGCAGCATGAACCACGGCGAAGTCGAAGCGGCCAAGGCCTATGGTCTGACAGGCTGGAAGCTGTATGCCTACGTGATCATGCCGTCGGCGCTGCGCCGTTCGTTGCCGTACTACAGCAACGAAGTGATCCTGATGCTGCACTCGACCACCGTGGCCTTCACCGCGACCATACCCGACATCCTGAAAGTCGCACGGGACGCCAACTCGGCGACCTTCCTGACCTTTCAGTCGTTCGGCATCGCCGCGCTGATCTACCTGACCATTACCTTTGCGCTGGTCGGCCTGTTCCGCCTCGCCGAACGCCGATGGCTGGCCTTCCTCGGGCCGACACACTAGGAAACCTTGTAATGCGACACCAGATCCATGACCTGCTGGCCCCGCTGCCCGGGACCGCACGACAGATCCACAGCTTCCACTTCGGCCCGGAGCAGGCCAAGGGCAAGGTCTACATTCAGTCTTCGCTGCATGCCGATGAACTGCCCGGCATGCTCGTCGCCTGGCACCTCAAGCAGCGCCTGACGGAGCTGGAAGCCGCCGGGCGCCTGCGCAGCGAAATCGTGCTGGTGCCAGTGGCCAACCCGGTCGGCCTCGAACAAGTGTTGATGGACGTGCCGCTGGGCCGTTACGAACTGGAGAGCGGACAAAACTTCAACCGCTGGTTCGTCGACCTCAGCGAGGAAATCGGCAATGCCATCGAGGGCAAGCTGAAGGACGATCCGCAGCACAACCTCGAACTGATCCGCAGCCATCTGCGCGACGCCCTCGCCCGCCAGACCGCCAGCACGCAACTGCAATCCCAGCGCCTGACCCTGCAACGGCTGGCCTGTGATGCGGACTTGGTGTTGGACCTGCATTGCGATTTCGAATCGGTGGTTCACCTTTACACTACGCCCGAAGCGTGGCCACAGGTCGAACCGCTGGCGCGTTATATCGAAGCGCAGGCCAGCCTGTTGGCCACCGATTCCGGTGGCCAGTCGTTCGATGAATGCTTCACCCTGCTGTGGTGGCAATTGAAGGAACGCTTCGGTGAACACTTCGAGATTCCGCTCGGCAGTTTCTCGGTGACCGTCGAGTTGCGCGGCCAAGGAGATGTCACGCATCCCATGGCCAGTCGTGATTGCCAGGCGCTGATCGACTACCTGATCCAGTCCGATGCGATCGTCGGCGAGACCAAACCGCAGCCACCGTTGCCGTTCCCGGCCACACCACTGGCCGGGGTCGAACCAGTGACGACGCCGGTTGGCGGCTTGCTGGTGTACACCGCCACAGCGGGACAATACCTGGAGGCCGGACAACAGATTGCCGAAATCATCGACCCGATCAACGACCGGGTTACCCCCATTCATTGCACCAGCGCCGGCGTGATGTACGCCCGTTCGCTACGGCGCATGGCCACGGCCGGCATGGTCATCGCCCACGTCGCGGGCGCTGAAGCCTATCGCAGCGGCTACCTACTTTCGCCTTGAGGATGTCTGTCCCATGTACAAACTGACCGTTGAAGGCCTGCACAAAAGCTATGGCGACCATCAGGTGCTCAAAGGCGTTTCGCTCAAGGCCAAGACCGGCGACGTGATCAGCCTGATCGGCGCCAGCGGCTCGGGCAAAAGCACCTTTTTGCGCTGCATCAACTTCCTAGAACAACCCAACGACGGCGCGATGAGCCTCGACGGCAAGGCAATCCGCATGGTTACCGACCGCCACGGCATGCACGTCGCCGACGCTGATGAACTGCAACGCCTGCGCACACGGCTGGCGATGGTGTTCCAGCACTTCAACCTGTGGAGCCACATGACCGTGCTGGAAAACATCACCATGGCCCCGCGCCGGGTGCTGGGTTGCAGCAAACAAGAGGCCGATGATCGTGCGCGGCGCTATCTGGACAAGGTCGGTTTGCCGGCGCGGGTGGCGGATCAATACCCGGCGTTCTTGTCCGGCGGCCAGCAACAGCGCGTGGCCATTGCCCGGGCGCTGGCGATGGAGCCAGAGGTGATGCTGTTTGACGAACCGACTTCGGCGCTCGATCCGGAACTGGTGGGTGAAGTGTTGCGGGTGATTCAAGGCCTGGCGGAAGAAGGCCGGACCATGATCATGGTGACTCACGAAATGAGCTTCGCCCGTAAAGTCTCCAGCCAGGTGCTATTCCTCCACCAAGGTCTGGTCGAGGAAGAAGGCGCACCAGAGGAAGTGCTCGGCAATCCGAAAAGCGAACGCCTGCGGCAGTTCCTCAGCGGCAACCTCAAGTAACGCCGTACACAATCCCCTGTAGGAGTGAGCCTGCTCGCGATGGCGTCATTACATCCAACACTGATGTGACTGACACACCGCTATCGCGAGCAGGCTCACTCCGACAAAAATCAAACTTGTCCTCCCGCTCCGTGGTCACTGGAAGAACACCTCCAGAGCGCGCGCAGCCCGCATGGCGAAATCCTCCGACCTCGCAAAAACCTGGTTCAGCGCTCGCGGCTGGAAGCCGTTCGCCTTTCAGAAACAGGTGTGGGCGGCGGTCAAACGCGGCGAATCCGGGCTGCTGCATGCCAGTACTGGCGCCGGTAAAACCTATGCGTTGTGGTTTGCGGCACTCAACCGCTTCGCCCGAGCCGCTCCCGTCGTTGAAACTTCACGCAAACGCAAACCGGTGGCTGAACCGCTGACCGTGTTGTGGATCACGCCGATGCGCGCCCTCGCCGCCGACACCGCACGCGCCCTGCAAACACCAGTGACGGACTTGCAGATCCCGTGGAGCATCGGCCTGCGCACCGGTGACACGAGCAGTAGCGAGCGTGCCCGGCAGAGCCGACGCCTGCCGACCACGCTGATCACTACCCCGGAAAGCCTGACCCTGCTGCTCGCCCGCGCCGACGCGCAAACGGCGCTGGCGACACTGCGCATGATCGTCGTTGATGAATGGCATGAATTGCTTGGCAACAAGCGCGGCGTACAGTTGCAACTGGCCCTCGCCCGTCTGCGTCACTGGCAACCCGAGCTGATTGTCTGGGGCGTGTCCGCCACACTCGGTAATCAATCCCACGCCGAACAGGTGCTGATCCCACAGGGCGGTGGCGTCAGCGTCCAGGGCCAGAACGAAAAAGCACTGGCGATCGACACTCTGCTCCCACCCACCCTCGAGCGTTTTCCGTGGGCCGGGCACATTGGTCTGAAAATGTTGCCGCAAGTGGTCGCCGAGCTGGACGTTTGCGCCAGCAGTCTGGTGTTCACCAACACCCGTGCGCAGTCGGAAATCTGGTATCAGGCACTGCTTGAAGCGCGGCCGGACTGGGCCGGATTGATCGCGCTGCATCACAGTTCTTTGTCGCGCGACACCCGCGACTGGGTTGAGCAGGCCTTGAAGGACGGGCTTTTGAAAGCGGTGGTGTGCACGTCCAGCCTTGATCTGGGGGTGGATTTCCTGCCGGTGGAACGCGTGCTGCAAATCGGTTCAGCCAAGGGCGTCGCCCGGTTGATGCAACGCGCCGGGCGTTCCGGGCATGCCCCGGGCCGCACCTCGCGGGTGACGCTGGTGCCAACCCACAGCCTTGAAGTGATCGAAGCCGTCGCCGCCCGTGATGCCGTGGAGCAGCGGCGCATCGAACCACGCCTGTCACCGCAAAAGCCGCTGGATGTGCTGGTGCAACATTTGGTCAGCATGGCGCTGGGCGGCGGATTTTTACCCGATGAGCTGTACGAAGAAGTCCGTGGCGCCTGGGCCTATCGTGACCTGACACTTGCCGATTGGGCGTGGGCGCTGGCTTTCGTACGCCATGGCGGGATGTCTCTGACGGCCTATCCGGATTACCGTCGAGTCGAACCCGACGAGCACGGCATCTGGCGCGTGCCCGATGCACGTCTGGCGCGACGGCATCGTATGAGCATCGGCACCATCGTCAGCGATGCGAGCATTCAGCTGAAATTCTGGAGCAAGGGCGGCGGTGGCAAGCAATTGGGCAGCGTCGAGGAAGGCTTTATTGCACGGCTCAAACCGGGCGATGGCTTTCTGTTCGCCGGGCGTTTGCTGGAACTGGTACGAGTGGAAAATATGACCGCTTACGTCAAACGCAGCACAGCAAAGAAAGCCGCCGTGCCGCGTTGGAATGGCGGGCGGATGCCGCTCTCCAATGAACTGGCGCAAGCAGTGGTGACGCGTTTCACTGCTGCCGCATACGCTGAGTTTTCCGGGCCGGAAATGCAGGCGTTACGCCCCTTGCTGGAGACTCAGGCGCGCTGGTCTGGTCTGCCCACGACCAACAATTTACTGGTCGAGGTGCTGAAATCCCGCGAAGGCTGGCACCTTTTCCTCTACCCGTTTGCCGGGCGTCAGGTGCATCTGGGGCTCGCCAGCCTGCTGGCGTGGCGTATCAGTCAGCGTCAGCCGGTGACATTCTCGATTGCGGTCAACGATTACGGTCTGGAGTTGCTCAGTGCCACCCCAGTGGATTGGTCGCAACAACTCGATGCCGAGCTGTTCAGTGCCGAGCACTTATTACGCGATGTCCTCGCCAGCCTCAACGCGGGCGAACTGGCCTTGCGGCGTTTCCGCGAGATCGCGCGGATTGCCGGGCTGGTGTTCTCTGGCTACCCCGGCGCGCCGAAAAGCACCCGTCAGGTACAGGCCTCCAGTGGCTTGTTCTTCGAAGTGTTCAAGCAATACGACGCCGACAACCTGCTGCTGGCTCAGGCTGGGGAGGAAGTCCTACGGGAAGAACTGGATATTCGCAGGCTGGAGCAGACACTGGAGCACATCAACCAGATGAATCTGGATGTGCATCAGATCAAACGTCCTACGCCGCTGGGGTTTCCCCTGCTGGTTGAGCGTATGCGCGAGAGCATGAGCTCAGAGAAACTTGCTGATCGGATCAGACGGATGGTCGGCGATCTGGAGCAATCTGCCGATAAGGGGCGTCGCGCATGAACGCGCCCTACCCTGTACGCCTGGCCGGTGAAGAACTGTGGCTGCTACCGGAAAAAGCTCTGTATTGGCCGGCGCAGCAGGCCCTGCTGATCGCCGACGTGCATTTCGGCAAGGCGGCCGCCTATCGCAGCCTCGGGCAGCCCGTCCCTCAAGGCACGACGGCGAGCAATATTGCGGTGATTGATCGATTGCTGGCGAAACTGCCCTGCCGGCAGCTGATATTCCTCGGTGACTTTCTGCATGGCCCCGGCTCCCACGCGGTTGGCACTCTGAACGCGCTGGCCGAATGGCGAGCGCGCCATATTGATCTGCCAATGACGCTGATTCGTGGCAATCACGACAAACGCGCTGGGGATCCTCCGGCGTCATTGAACATCCGCGTTGTGCCTGAACCGCTGCTACTCGGGCCGTTTGCCTTGCAGCACGAACCCGATCTGCATCCTGAACGGCACGTGCTCGCGGGGCATGTGCATCCGGTCTATCGATTGCACGGCAAGGGCCGGCAGCGTTTGCGGCTGGCATGTTTCAGATTAGGCGAGCGCATCAGCCTGATGCCCGCGTTTGGCGCGTTTACCGGTGGTTATCCGGTCGAGCGTGAAGACAGCTGCAGGATTTTCGTCATCGGCGATGACGAAATATGGCCAGTCAGTTGAAGTCTTGGCGGACTTCAACTGACTGGCCATGCATTTCCCTTCGGGATCAGGCAACAGGCGCCGGAGGCGGCTCGTCGGGCAGGGTCGGCTCACCCGGCTCGGTCGGTTGTTCGTTGGGGGTATCGGGATCAGGCTGGCCAGGAATTCCGCCTGCCATGCTGATGGACGGGTGTGCCAGCAAGGACCAGGCTAAAACGCCAACCTGATTGGGCTCAAGCCTTGCCAGTTCGGCAGTGATATGCGGATCGATCTTCATAGGGCACTCCTCGGCGAAGGCCCGTTTCGGCATAAGCAAAAACGGGCAGTACACTCCATAGAGTGCCTGCCCGCCAAAGAATTCCCGACATCTGCCGGATGGATGACTCAGGTACGCGGCAGCGTCACGCCACGCTGGCCCTGGTACTTGCCGCCGCGATCCTTGTAGGAAACTTCACATTCCTCGTCGGATTCAAGGAAAAGCATCTGCGCCACACCTTCGTTGGCGTAGATTTTCGCCGGCAGGTTGGTGGTGTTGGAGAACTCCAGGGTCACGTGACCTTCCCACTCAGGCTCGAGCGGCGTCACGTTAACGATGATGCCGCAGCGCGCGTAGGTGCTTTTACCCAGGCAGATGGTCAATACGTTGCGCGGAATACGGAAGTACTCGACGGTGCTGGCCAGGGCGAAAGAGTTTGGCGGGATGATGCAGACGTCGCTGTGGATGTCGACGAAGCTGCCCGGGTCGAAGTTTTTCGGGTCGACGATCGACGAGTTGATGTTGGTGAACACCTTGAAGTGGTTGGTGCAACGCACGTCGTAACCGTAGCTCGACACACCGTAGGAGATCACTCGGCTGTCGTCGCTGCCGCGCACCTGGCGCTCGACGAACGGTTCGATCATGCCGTGTTCCTGCGCCATGCGGCGAATCCACTTGTCCGATTTGATGCTCATGGCGGGTGTCCTGAATAGCGAGGTGGAAAAATTCTGTCCGGCATCTTACCGGGCGCGCCGCCACGTTCAAAGTCCGGCCTGCAATTCTCGCCGATCCCCCATGATTTACGCAGTCTGGCGACGAACCGTCACACCGCCGATCCTTAAAACAGAGAAACCTTCGCAAGAAGCATTGGCACGTCCCGGAAAAAGGGTTAAGGTGGCGCCACTGTGCTGCTTGTGTCACTGAGAATCTCTACACGATATGTTGAATTTCGATCCAACCATCTACAAGAATTTTTCCTGCTCTTTGCACTCAGTCTCGGCCAGGGTTCTTCCTGCGTCGCAGTTATCTTTGTTCAAGGAGTTACACCATGTCTAATCGCCAAACCGGTACCGTTAAGTGGTTCAACGATGAAAAAGGCTTCGGCTTCATCACCCCACAATCCGGTGACGACCTGTTCGTTCACTTCAAAGCTATCCAATCCGACGGCTTCAAAAGCCTGAAAGAAGGCCAACAGGTTTCTTTCATCGCTACCCGCGGTCAGAAAGGCATGCAAGCTGAAGAAGTACAAGTTATCTAACTTGTAGCTTCTTTAGAAAAGAGCCCCGCCCTTAAAAGCGGGGCTTTTTTGTGGGCGCTGGTTTTTCAGGCGCAAAAAAAGATCGCAGCCTGCGACGCCTCCTTCTGCAGGAGTTGCCGCAGGCTGCGATCTTTTTGCTTGTGCCTTACCAGGCCACGCCAAACCCTGCGGTGTAACGGGTCTTGTTCAAGTCTGCGTCATTGGTGCCACTGATGATGTCGCGCTCGGCCTTGAGGTTGAGCGAGGCCCAATCGGTGACCTTGTAGCGCAGGCCCATCTCGGCATCCAGCGCGTAGTTGGCCACATCGGACAGCGGCTTGCCGATTTCACCATTGGTGAAGAACTCGACTTTCTTGCCAATCAGGTAGCGGTTGTAATCCCACTTCATGGCCACGGAATAGAAGTTGTCCTTGCTGCCATCGCGATACTCGTAATCGGTGCGGTTGAACAACGAGCCCAGCGAGAATGCACCCAGTTCATCATCCCAGAACTGGTAGCCGGGACCGGTACCGACCACGCGCTGACGCGACAGCTCTTCAATGTGGTCGCGCTTATAGTTCAGACGACCCTGCCAGAACCATTGATCGGTAAGGAAGCGGTCGAGTGCGTATTCAGCACGCCAGTTGTCGGTGGTGGTTTCGTCGTCCTGCACTTCGCGGTTGTACTCGCCCTCAGCGGTATGACGCCAGCGGCCATGACGCGCCGAGGTCTTGAAGCCGACGTCGTAGTCATCGGTGTCCTTCTCCGCGCGCTGATAGTCCAGCGCCAAGTCGACATTGCCCTTCCATACCAGATCCTCGACCACGGGTTTCGGTTTGAGAATCTGCTGAATGCTCGCCAGCTCAACGGTTTTCGGCGCTTCACCGTTGGCGAGGGTGACTTTGCCATCTTCGGCGGCCGTCAGCGACTTGGAAACTTCACCGCTGTAGGCATCCTGCTTGACCAGCAAGTGCTGATCACTGTCCAGCGTCTTGACCTCTTTCCAGTCAATCGTGACCGCACCGGCATATTTGGTCTGGATCAACAGCTTGCCGCCATCGAACACGGTGATGGTGCCGCTCAACTTGTCACCGTTCTTCAACCAGACGGTGTCGGCAAGCAGGGGCGTGGACGCACTGAAAACAGCAAGGCACAGCAAGGTTCTGGACAACATAAGCGAATCGAAGGCTCAAGTTTGCGAAAAAGGGGTCGGCATTATCTGTAGGAAAAGTTCCCTGACAAGGACTGACCGGACTATTTCTATTGAGTTCATTTCTCATCTGCCCGATGAGGGATTACGCTTAAGGCAATCAGACGATCAAGTTCAGGAACCGTGCACGTGACAGACCCGATCCACGAAGGCGACAGCGAAGCGCAAATCCGACGCACGGCGCTCTACTCGACCCTCGCCCAAGTGCCCGAAGGCAAAGTCGTCAGCTATGGTCAACTGGCTGATCTTGCCGGGTTGGGGCGCGCCGCCCGCTGGGTCGGGCGCACCTTGAGTCAATTGCCCGGCGATACCAAGCTGCCCTGGCACCGTGTACTGGGTGCCGGCGGACGCATCAGCCTGCCGGTGGGCAGCCCATCCGGGGATGAACAACGGGCGCGTTTACGCATGGAAGGCATCACCGTCCTGAACAATCGTGTGGATATTCAGCGCCATGGCTGGCGTCCGGTAGAGCACAGCGGTTAGAGTGCGCGCTTTGTTTCCGCAATCTTGAGGCAGACTTCAGCCCATGCCCCGTAAAACCTGGCGCGCCGCGCTCGCCGCCTATGCCAGTCCTTCGACGCTCGTGCTGTTGTTGCTGGGTTTCGCCGCCGGCCTGCCGTACATGCTGGTGTTTTCAACGCTTTCCGTCTGGCTGCGTGAAGCCGGTGTGGCCCGTGAAACCATCGGCTATGCCAGCCTGATCGGCCTCGCCTACGCGTTCAAATGGGTCTGGTCACCGCTGCTCGATCAATGGCGTCTGCCGTTGCTGGGCAAACTTGGCCGTCGCCGCTCGTGGCTGGTGCTCTCGCAGGTACTGGTGATTCTCGGGCTGATCGGCATGGGTTTCTGTGATCCGCAGAAGCATCTGTCGTGGTTGATCGCCATCGCCGTTGTCGTCGCATTCGCCTCCGCCACTCAAGATATCGCGGTGGATGCCTATCGCCTGGAAATCGCCGAAGACAACCGCCAGGCCGCCCTCGCCGCCAGTTACATGTCCGGTTATCGTGTGGCGGCACTGCTGGCGACTGCCGGCGCCTTGTTCTTCGCCGAAGGCTTTGGCTCTACCGGCTTCAACTATCAGCATTCGGCCTGGGCCGGCACTTACGCGCTGTTCGGCGCACTGATGATTCCAGCGCTGCTGACCACGCTGCTGATGCGCGAACCGCCAGTGCCGCTGCGCACACAACTGCAGGCCGGGCGCTATACCTTCATGCATCAACTGATGTCGGTGTTTGTACTGATCATCCTGCTGGTCTCTGTGCCGGCGATGTTCACCCAGCTCTACAACACCGACTTCGCCAGTGTGCTGTTCGGCGGAATGAGCCCACTGGATCTGCTGCTCGAAGACCGCGCCTTCCTGCGCGCCATTCTCTATACGCTGCTCACCGGCCTGTGCCTGTCGACCATGGGTCGCCGCGGCCTCGCACCGGTGCTGACGCCGGTCAACGACTTCATTCTGCGCTACCGCTGGCAGGCGCTGCTGCTGCTCGGCCTGATCGCCACCTATCGGATGTCGGACACAGTCATGGGCGTCATGGCCAACGTGTTTTACATCGACCAGGGTTTCACCAAGGATCAGATTGCCAGCGTCAGCAAGATCTTCGGCCTGATCATGACGCTGGTCGGCGCGGGCATGGGTGGTCTGCTGATCGTACGCTTTGGCATTCTGCCGATCCTGTTCATCGGCGGCGCGGCCTCGGCGGCCACCAACCTGCTGTTCGTGATGCTCGCCGACATGGGCCCGAACCTGCAGATGCTGGTGGTGACCATTTCCCTCGACAACTTCAGCTCGGGCCTCGCGACGTCGGCATTCGTTGCCTATCTGTCGAGCCTGACCAACCTGAAGTTCTCCGCCACGCAATACGCCCTGCTCAGCTCGATCATGCTCCTGCTGCCGCGCCTGATGGGCGGGTATTCCGGGGTCATGGTCGAGAAGTTCGGATATCACAGCTTCTTCCTGATTACCGCGCTGCTTGGCGTGCCGACGCTGGTGCTGATTGCTTTGCACTGGTTCCAGGAAAGCCGCCGCGAAGGCCCGACACCCACGCCCGAACCGGTGCCGACGCCGGTCGCGGAAGAGTCGTAAGACAAATCGCCAATGGCGGGAGGAATCCCGCCATTGGACCCCACCGCCGGCCACACTTCTGTACGTCAGCAAAACTCGCCGGTACACTGCTCCGTCATTTCCAGTTCTAGCAACCGACAACGGCCAACCATGCGCACCAGTCAATTTTTGCTCGCCACACAGAAAGAAACGCCTTCCGACGCGGTCGTGATCAGCCACCAGCTGATGCTGCGCGCCGGCATGATCCGCAAACTTGCCTCGGGCCTGTACACCTGGCTGCCCATGGGCCTGCGAGTCATGCGCAAGGTTGAAGCCATCGTTCGCGAAGAGATGAACGCCGCCGGCTCTCTGGAAGTGTTGATGCCGAGCACCCAACCGGCCGAACTGTGGCAGGAATCGGGGCGCTGGGAAGAATACGGCCCTGAGCTGCTGCGCATCAAAGACCGCCACGGTCGCGACTTCTGCGCGGGCCCGACCCACGAAGAAGTGATCACCGATCTGATGCGCAACGAGTTGAGCAGCTACAAGCAGCTGCCAATCAACCTGTACCAGATCCAGACCAAATTCCGTGACGAAATCCGTCCACGCTTCGGTTTGATGCGCGGCCGCGAATTCATCATGAAGGACTCGTACTCCTTCCACGCGGATCAGGCGTCGCTGCAGATCACCTATGACCGCATGCATGAAGCCTACTGCAACATCTTCACGCGTCTGGGTCTGAAATTCCGCCCGGTTGAAGCCGACAACGGTTCGATCGGTGGTGCCGGTTCGCACGAGTTCCACGTACTGGCCGAATCCGGCGAAGACGACATCGTTTTCAGCAACGGTTCCGACTACGCGGCGAACATCGAGAAAGCCGAAGCCGTGCCACGCGAAACCTCGCGCGCTGCTGCGACTGAAGAGCTGCGCCTGGTCGACACGCCAGACACCAAGACCATCGCGGCGCTGGTGGAAAAATTCAATCTGCCGATTGAAAAGACCATCAAGACCCTGATCGTACACGCCGAAGAAGCAGGCAAGCTGATTGCCCTGATCATCCGTGGCGACCACGAACTCAACGAAATCAAGGCTGCCCAGCAGCCAGGCGTTGCCAACCCGCTGGTCATGGCTTCCGATGCCGAACTGCGCGATACCATCGGCGCCGGCGCGGGCTCCCTCGGCCCGCTGAACCTGCCGTTGCCGATCATCATCGACCGCTCGGTCGAGCTGATGAGCGACTTCGGTATCGGTGCGAACATCGACGACAAGCACTACTTCGGCGTGAACTGGGAGCGTGATCTGCCGGTTCCGACCGTGGCTGACCTGCGCAACGTCGTGGCCGGCGACCCAAGCCCGGACGGCAAAGGCACACTGGAAATCAAACGCGGCATCGAAGTCGGGCACATCTTCCAGTTGGGCAACAAGTACAGCAAGGCGATGAAGTGCGAAGTGCTGGGCGAGAACGGCAAGCCAGTGACCCTCGAAATGGGTTGCTACGGCATCGGCGTTTCCCGCGTGGTGGCGGCTGCCATCGAACAGAACAACGACGAAAACGGCATCATCTGGAGCGACACCCTGGCGCCATTCCAGATCGCCCTGGTACCGCTGCGTTATGAAACCGAGCTGGTTCGCGAAGCCACCGACAAGCTGTACGCCGAACTGACGGCCGCGGGCTTCGAAGTGCTGCTGGACGACCGTGACAAGAAAACCAGCCCGGGCATCAAGTTCGCGGACATGGAGCTGATCGGCATTCCACACCGGATCGTGGTCAGCGACCGCGGCCTCGCCGAAGGCAACCTGGAATACAAGAGCCGCACCGAAGGCGAGGCGCAAGCCCTGCCGGTGGCTGACGTATTGTCCTTCCTTCAGGCCCGTATCCGCCGCTGAAACCAGATAGAGACGTCATGTTCAAGCGAAACACCTTAGGCCTCGGAGGCGCCACCCTGTGTGGCGCCCTGCTGGTCAGCGGCTGTGCCAATCACATGTCACAGCGCAGCGAGCACGAAGAGCGGGTCGAGCGAAAGTTGCTCGATCACAGCCTGCAGATCGATGTCGGTGAGCCTAAGGAGCTTGAGCTGCCGCAGCGACGCGTGAAGATCAACGAGCAAAAGACCTTCGAAGTCACTGAGTTCGAAGTCACTCGTCGTTACGATCGCTACACGCCTTACCAACCCTGGCGCGAAATCTACGAGATTCCTCTGGGCGCGGTGGCGGTGGTCGGTGGCGTCGGCGCGAACGTGGTCAACGTCTTCGCCCTTGGCAATCTGCCGGACAGCGTGACCAAGGACTGGCTGAGTTATGGCTTCGCCGGGCTCAACCCGTTCATGAACGTGCAGTCCAACGGTCGTGCGCAACAGAACCTGGCCGGGATCGATGAAGTCCAGCGCGACAAGCGCACGGAGTATTCGAGCCTGCCGTGGAGCGAGCGTCCGGTGCAGGTCAGGGCCGGCAAGCAGACCTTCGACATGACCACCGATCGCAACGGTGTGCTGCGCCTGAACCTGCTGGACAGTCCGTTTGCCGAAAATGACCTCAATCATGTCGGCAAACTGCAGATCAGCGTCGAAGACGCCAAGGATGACGTGCATTCCGACTCATCCCTGTTGATCAGCAGCCACCTGCGCGGCAAGTTGCTGGAAGCGCACGGGCTGATTTACGACGATCTGGAAGATGATGAAGTGAGCCAGTGGGTTCACCGGGTCAAACGCCTGTCCGAGCTGGGTCTGGAAGAAGAAGCCAGCGAACTGGAACAAAGCCTGATCGAACTGACGCGTAACGATCCTGAGTTGCAGACTGAGTTTCTCAAGTCTTTGACCAAGGATGCCGGACGTCTGGTGGCGGATCCGGGACCGAATTAAGCCTAATTAAAAGATCGCAGCCTTCGGCAGCTCCTACAGGGAACGCATTCCAATGTAGGAGCTGCCGCAGGCTGCGATCTTTTGACTTTAACGCTCAAACAACTCCATCTGCTCAAACCCGCCGCGCAAATCCTCCAGCCTCACCCCAACCCCAAGCAACCGCACCGGTTTGCCGCCGCGATTGAACGCCTGCGTCAGCATCAACTGATAACTGCCCAAATCCCGCCCTGCCCCGGCCTGCTCCAATGTGGTCTGGGTAAAGTCGTGGAATTTCACTTTGACGAATGGCTTGCCCGGCCGATAACTGCTGTCGATTCGGGCCATGCGGGTTTTCAGGGTTTCCAGAAGCTCCGGCAACTTGTCCAGGCAACTGCGCAAATCCGGCAGGTCGACATCGTAGGTATTTTCCACACTGATCGACTGACGACGACTGTCGTTATGCACCAACCGGTCATCAATCCCACGGGCCAGACTCCAGAGCCTCTCGCCAAAACTGCCGAATTCGCGCACCAGCGCCAGCTTGTCCCACTCGCGCAACTGCATGCAGTCAACGATACCCAGCCTGCCCAGCTTGTCGGCAGTGACCTTGCCGACGCCGTGCAACTTGCTCACTGGCAAGCCGCTGACAAAATCCTCGACCTGATCCGGGGTGATCACGAACAAACCGTTGGGTTTTTTCCAGTCGCTGGCGATCTTTGCCAGAAACTTGTTCGGCGCCACGCCAGCAGAAACAGTGATGTGCAGTTGATTGGAGACCCGGCGGCGAATGTCCTGGGCGATGCGCGTGGCACTGCCGCCGAAATGCGCACTGTCCGACACGTCGAGGTAAGCCTCGTCCAGCGACAGCGGCTCAATCAGGTCGGTGTAATCGGCGAAGATCGTGTGGATTTCCTTTGAGGCCTCGCGATAAGCGTCCATGCGCGGTTTGACGATGGTCAGATCCGGACACAGCTTGAGGGCATGCCCCGACGACATCGCCGAACGTACGCCATAGGCTCGCGCCTCGTAGTTGCAGGTAGCAATCACCCCGCGCCGATCCGCCGAACCGCCGACTGCCAATGGCTTGCCAGCCAGGCGCGGGTCATCACGCATCTCGATGGCGGCGTAGAAACAGTCACAGTCGACGTGGATGATTTTTCGCTGAGTCATGTCAGAAAAGGAAACGTGGCGAGCCGGATCGGCAGTATCTCACTGACAACTGTATATAGCACCAGTAGTGCCGAATGTTCTTTTCCATGTGTAGGAAAAGGCCGATGAATTTATTTTCTCAATCGAAAATGCACAACCAATAGAGCTGAAAGCCTTGCCCCACCTGCCCTGCGCTCCTTTCAAGCACTCTAAAAAACCGCTAACCGATTGAACCTCAACAGATTTTATCCAGATTGAAGGTTGACACCCCGGCGATCCTCTGTAGAATGCCGACACACAGACGCGGGATGGAGCAGTCTGGTAGCTCGTCGGGCTCATAACCCGAAGGTCGTCGGTTCAAATCCGGCTCCCGCAACCAAACATCAAAAAAGGCTACTCGAAAGAGTGGCCTTTTTTGTGCGCGTCAGTTTTGTCGACAGCTTCTTTATAGGAGCAGTCGTCAAACAGGAATTCTTTGCATTTCCGAAACTTAACGTGTCACCTGCGACCGTTTGACGCGATTTCACACTTATTTGACCCTTTACGGGATTAGCGGTTGACACCTCGCCGTTCGCCTGTAGAATGCCGCCACACAGACGCGGGATGGAGCAGTCTGGTAGCTCGTCGGGCTCATAACCCGAAGGTCGTCGGTTCAAATCCGGCTCCCGCAACCAAACATCAAAAAAGGCTACTCGAAAGAGTGGCCTTTTTTGTATCTGTGGAAAAAGTCCTTTCGCAACAATGATCTGTCACTGTGCAGTGAATCGTCCAGGATCATCAGACCTGCCGAGTTGCGACTATGCTTGAGTCGCGGACAAGGCGTCTGCAATCCATGACTGCCCTCGCCGAGACCCGACGAGAGGCGTAGTATTTTGTGATTATTTTTTTCTACAGGGATTGGTAACTTGGCTGGATACCTCCATCCTGTCGCGCACAATCCAAGAGGTGATTGATGCGCGCCAACTCGTCTGATCCACAAGACACCGTCACAGCGGAACATCCGATCAAACCCGAGCGCTTGCGCTTGCTGGATCGGTTGAGCAAATACCGTCAGCCCATCGGGCTGGGGGTCACGTTGCTGTTGTTCGCCATTGCGCTGATTGCCTGTCGTCACCTGCTCGCCGAACTCGATCTCGATGCCTTGCACGACTCGATTCTCGACGTGCCGAAACCCGCCCTGCTCGGCGCGTTCGGTGCAACCGTGGTCGGCTTCATTATTCTGCTCGGCTATGAATGGTCGGCCAGCCGCTATGCCGGCGTGACATTGCCACCGCGCACGCTGGCCCTCGGCGGCTTCACCGCGTTTGCGATCGGCAATGCAATCGGCCTGTCGCTGCTGTCCGGCGGTTCGGTGCGCTACCGTTTATATGCACGCTTGGGCGTGGGCGCTTCGGAAGTCGCGCACATGACCTTGTTCGCCAGCCTGTCGCTGGGTTGCGCTCTGCCGCCGCTGGCCGCACTCGCTACCCTCAGCGACCTGCCCGCCGCCTCTCAGGCGCTGGGCTTGTCTGAAGGCTTGCTCGGCGCCGTTGCTGCGGCTGTGCTTGTGCTGGGCGCAATCCTGATGATCGGCATCTATCGCCGTCGCCTGCCGGAACAACCGTATCGTGACAACCTGCTGGTCAGGGCCGGCCGTCGCACCTTGCGCCTGCCGGGTCGCCGCTTGACCTTTCTGCAACTGGTCATCACCGCCCTCGACGTTGCCGCTGCCGCTACCGTGCTTTATCTGTTGCTGCCCGAAGCGCCGCCGTTTGGCGCGTTCCTGCTGGTGTACCTGCTGGCCCTGGCCGCCGGCGTACTCAGCCACGTCCCGGGTGGCGTCGGTGTGTTCGAAGCCATTCTGCTGGCCGCTTTCGCCGACAAACTCGGTGCCGCGCCTCTCGCCGCTGCGCTGTTGCTGTATCGCCTGATCTATGTGGTGCTGCCGTTGTTGGTGGCTTGCGTATTCCTGCTGATCAACGAAGGCCAACGCCTGTTCCAGACCCAGACCATGCGCGCAGCGTCCGGTCTGGCCGCGCCGATTCTGGCGGTGCTGGTGTTCCTGTCCGGCGTGGTGCTGCTGTTTTCCGGTGCCACCCCTGAAATCGACACACGTTTGGAGCACATCGGTTTCCTGATCCCGCATCGTCTGGTCGATGCTTCGCACTTCGGCGCCAGCCTGATTGGCGTGTTGTGTCTGATGCTGGCTCAGGGCCTGCGTCGGCGCCTGTCGGCCGCGTGGATGCTGACAACCATTCTGTTGCTGGTAGGTGCCCTGCTCTCTTTGCTTAAAGGCTTCGACTGGGAAGAAGCGACGCTGATGACACTCACCGCGGCATTGCTCGGTGTATTCCGTCGCTCGTTCTATCGCCCGAGTCGCTTGACCGAACTGCCGTTCTCGCCGCTGTATCTGGTGGCCAGCCTGTGCGTACTCGGTGCCTCGACCTGGCTGCTGCTGTTCGCCTATCAAGACGTGCCTTACAGCCATCAACTGTGGTGGCAGTTCACCCTTGATGCTGACGCTCCACGTGGCCTGCGTTCGCTGCTCGGTGCCGCGGTACTGTTGCTGGTGATTGCCCTGACCTGGCTGCTGCGTACCGCCCGTCCGGTCATTCATCTGCCGACGCCTGACGAACTCGATCGTGCGGCGAAGATCCTGATGGCTTCCTCGCAACCCGACGGTGGCCTCGCGCTTACCGGTGACAAGGCGTTGCTGTTTCACCAGAACGACGAAGCGTTCCTGATGTACGCCCGCCGTGGCCGCAGTCTGGTGGCGCTGTACGACCCGATCGGCCCCGGCCAGCAACGCGCCGAGATGATCTGGCAGTTCCGCGACCTGTGTGACATCCATCACGCCCGCCCCGTGTTCTATCAAGTGCGCGCAGAAAACCTGCCGTACTACATGGACATCGGCCTGACCGCGATCAAACTCGGCGAGGAAGCCCGAGTCGATCTGGTGCGCTTTGACCTGGAAGCCAAGGGCAAAGAGATGAAAGATCTGCGTTACACCTGGAACCGTGGCACCCGCGACGGCCTGTCGCTGGAGATCCATGAGCCAGGCCAGGCGCCGATGGATGAGCTGAAAGTGATTTCCGATGCTTGGCTGACCGGCAAGAATGTGCGCGAGAAAGGCTTCTCCCTCGGCCGTTTCAGCGACGATTACCTGAAGCATTTCCGCATCGCGGTGATTCGCTTCGAAGGTCGCCCGGTGGCGTTCGCCAACCTGCTCGAGACTTATAGCCATGACCTGGCCAGTCTCGACCTGATGCGTGCTCACCCGGACGCCCCCAAGCTGACCATGGAATTCATGATGGTCGGCCTGATTCAACACTATAAGAGTCACGGATACGCGCGCTTCAGCCTGGGCATGGTGCCGTTGTCGGGGTTGCAACCCCGGCGTGGTGCACCGCTGACCCAGCGCCTGGGTTCGATGGTTTTCCGCCGTGGTGAGCAGCTGTACAACTTCCAAGGCTTGCGCCGCTTCAAAGACAAGTTCCAGCCTGACTGGGAACCTCGTTATATGGCTGTGCCCGCCGGACTCGATCCGCTGGTGGCGCTGGCCGACACTGCTGCCCTGATCGCGGGCGGCTTGACTGGATTGGTGAAACGCTGATGATTCAACGCTCCCTGAAGTACATCCTGGCCGCACTGATCGTGCTGGCCGTGATTGCCGGCGGCGGTTACTGGTACCTCAAACGCCCGGCACCGGAACCGACCGTCGAACAGCTCAACCCCGCTGACGGCGCCGCCATGACCCGCGTCATTCCCGGCACCAAGGCCAAGGCCCAAGTGCTGATCGCGGTTAATGACGACCAGAAACTCAGTGAAAAACAACTGACCACCCTGAGCCGCAGCGCTTCGGCGCAACTCGTTCAAGTGATCCTGCCCAAGGACTGCCTGCTGCAAAGCCGCGCCCTGCAATCAGGTCTGCGTGAACTGAATGGCCCGGCCACATTGGTCAGCGGCATCGGCCCGGGCGCGGTGCTGGCCTGGCGCTGGTTGTCGGAGCAGAAGGACGACAAGGCCCAGGCCGTCTCCGTCGACCTGGCTCTGGAAAAGGGTGGCTGCACCCACCTGCTGCCAAAATCCGCCGCCCACGGCCATTGGCTGGTGGCGTGGAACGACAACCCGGACGACGCCAGCGCAGGTTTCGTGCGCGATCAACCGAACGCCGAAACCAGCATCAGCGACTACGACATCAACCTGCCGCAAGTGCTGAACAACGAACTGCGCAAGATCCTCGTCGGCGGCGACAAGGCCAACGGCGGTCTGGCGATCCCGGTGGTTGAAGTCCCGGCCGGCCAAGCCAAAGACACCGTGACCCTGTTCCTCTCCGGTGACGGCGGCTGGCGCGACCTCGACCGCGACGTAGCGGGCGAAATGGCCAAGATTGGCTACCCGGTGGTCGGCATCGACACCCTGCGCTACTACTGGCAGCACAAGAGCCCGGAACAAAGCGCACTGGACCTGACCGAACTGATGCAACACTACCGGCAGAAATGGGGCACCAAACGCTTCATCCTCACCGGTTACTCATTCGGTGCCGACGTTCTGCCGGCAATCTACAACCGCCTGCCGGACACCGAGCAGCAACGCGTAGACGCAATCATCCTGCTGGCCTTCGCCCGCACCGGCAGCTTCGAAATCGAAGTCGAAGGCTGGCTGGGTAACGCCGGCAAAGAAGCCGCCACCGGACCTGAGATGGCCAAGCTGCCACCGGCCAAGGTCGTGTGCATCTACGGTGAAGAAGAGACCGATGAAAGCGGCTGCACGGACAAGACTGCCGTTGGCGAGGCAGTAAAACTGCCTGGCGGCCACCACTTCGACGAGAACTACCCGGCGCTGGCCAAGCGTCTGGTGGACTTGATCGAGAAGCGTCAGAGCAAGGACTCGGTCGCCGAAGAGTGATCTGAGCCGCACCCACAAAAAGCCCCCGCAACTTCACGGTTGCGGGGGCTTTTTTACATCTCGGACGATGAACCCATTCCCCTGTAGGAGTGAGCCTGCTCGCGATAGCGGAGTGTCAGCCACCTATTTGCCAACTGACACACCGCTATCGCGAGCAGGCTCACTCCTACAAGGGAACTGCATATCCGACGTGTAGTTTTGTTTACTTCCAGTCTCGCAATATCAGATGACGCCCACAGACCTTGTAGGCAAACTCCGAAACTCGTGTTTGGACGCTCTGCCGCTCTATTGCGCTGTTTTTTGACGGGATACTCTCCGAACGTCGCTGACCCATTCAGCGATCGGGTGTGGTAACCCGGCTAGGCAAAGTGCAACAGTGCCTCCATCACGACATCAGACGTTCCTTACGCCTGTAATTCGCTGTCATGGCAGCTGTACGTGGGAGACCTTCGGGTCTGCCGGTTTCTTTGCTCTCCCGGTTTACCACCCTGCGTACAGCTGCCACCCATTCGTGTGGTAACGAATGAGGCAGCTCCTCGTTTTAAGGAGCAAAACAATGAGCAAAGAAAGTCCGTCATCGCCTTCAGACCTTACAACCATCGGCCTCACCCCTTTCCTCTACAACTCCGATCAAGCGTTCTTCAACGTCCGCTGCGGCATCCCGATCATCGATGCCCTGTCCCAATCCTCCGACCTGCTGTACCTCGCAAAATCCTTCGCCGAAGATGCGGCATTCATCAAAGACACCGACCGCCACGCTTGGGCTGCGCATTACCTGACAGTCATGGGCAAGGCTTTGCTTGATGATGTGATTCAGACACTGACTCCTCGTCCTCCGCGAACAAAGGCTGAATCTGAATTAGATGCACCCGAGAGCATGTAAAAGCGCAGGCACAAAAAAGCCCCCGCCAGTTGAAAAACCGGCGAGGGCTATCTTTTAATTGGGTTAGGCACATTGATCAGATTCGACGCTCGGCGGCGTCGTAAACCTCTTCATCTCGCCGCACCCCAACTGCGACGATCAACACCTGAATCGCCCTGCCATTGACCCGATAAACAATGCGCGTGTCGCCCGTGCGAATCCTGCGACATCCGGCAAGGCTAGCTCTGAGCGGTTTACCAGATTTTTCTGGCTCACCATTAATAATCCGCTCTTCAATGACATCAAGAATCCGGTTGGCTGCCGCAGATCCCAATTGATCCAGATCTCCTTGGACTTCCGGATGATAAATCACTCCCCAAACCATCCAGCACTCCCTTAGTCCTTCCTGGCATACCTGGCCCGCATATCGTCATGGCTGACCGCCTGGGCCGGATCAAAATTGATCAATCTCTCCCGGGCTGCCGCTTCGATGCGCAGGTTCTCGAGTTCATCCAGCATCTCTTGATAGGCCTGCACATTGATGATGACAGCTGCCGGTTGATTGTCTTTGAAGATGACCAGACGCTCAGTTGCACGACTGGAGATCTCCTTGAGCTTCGCACTGAAGCTCCTGACCATGGCAGTGACGGAAATTGCCTGGTCAGCGCGTTCTAGTAATGCCGTCATAAATACCTCTCACTCGCTTGCTGCTGAGCACAATAATGCACAGAGTATTGCGTTCAATTAAACACAGTGCAACTTCCTGTTTCCAGCCACCGACCAAATACCCACTCGACCAGGCACCCACAAAAAAGCCCCCGCCAGCCGCAGGGCTGACGGGGGCTCTCTGATGACGCTGACTTACATTTCTACCTGCGTCCCCAACTCAATCACCCGGTTCAACGGCAAATTAAAGAAGCGCAAATTGCCATTGGCATTCTTCAACATGAACGCAAACAACGCCTCACGCCAACGCGCCATGCCTTCAAGTTTCGAGGCAATCACCGTTTCCCGGCTGAGGAAGTAGGTCGTGCGCATCGGGCTGAAATCCAGGTCATCCAGGTGACACAGCTTCAGCGCCTGTGGCACGTCCGGCTCGTCGGTGAAGCCGAAGTGCAGGATCACTCGGAAGAAGCCGTCGCCGTAGGAATCCACTTCGAAACGCCGAGATGGCGGTACGCGCGGGATGTCTTCGTAAACCACGGTCAGCAGCACGACTTGTTCGTGCAATACCTGGTTATGCAACAAGTTGTGCAACAGCGCATGCGGTACGGCGTCGGAGCGCGCGGTGAGGAACACGGCAGTGCCCTGTACGCGGTGCGGCGGTTGCACGCGGATGCTGCTGATGAAGATCGGCAGCGGCAGCGCGCCTTCGTCCAGACGCTCGACCAGCAGTTGCTTGCCGCGCTTCCAGGTGGTCATCAACACAAACAGTGCAATACCGGCGATCACCGGGAAAGCGCCGCCCTGAACGATTTTCGGCACGTTGGCGGCGAAGTACAGACCGTCCACCAGCAGGAAACCGATCAACACTGGCACCGCGAGGATCGGTGGCCATTTCCACAGCAGCAGCATCACCGCCGACACCAGAATCGTGGTCATCAGCATGGTGCCGGTCACCGCGACGCCGTAGGCCGAAGCCAGTGCGCCGGAGGATTCGAAGCCCAGCACCAGCAGGACAACGCCGACCATCAGCGACCAGTTCACCGCGCCAATGTAGATTTGACCCTGTTCAGCGCTGGAGGTGTGCTGGATGTACATGCGCGGGATGTAGCCGAGCTGAATCGCCTGACGGGTCAGGGAGAACGCGCCGGAAATTACTGCTTGCGAGGCGATCACCGTCGCCAGGGTCGACAGACCAACCAGCGGAATCAGCGCCCAGCTCGGTGCCAGTAAATAGAACGGGTTACGCGCCGCTTCCGGGTTTTCCAGCAACAAGGCGCCTTGGCCGAAATAATTCAGCACCAACGCCGGCAGCACCAGAATGAACCACGCGCGGGCAATCGGCTTGCGACCGAAGTGGCCCATGTCGGCGTACAGCGCTTCGGCACCGGTCAGCGCCAGTACCACGGCGCCGAGGATCGCCACGCCCATGCCAGGGTGAACAGTGAAGAAACGCACCGCCCACAGCGGGTTCAGCGCATGCAGCACTTCCGGCGTGTGGCTGATGCCATACACACCGAGTGCGCCGAGCACCAGGAACCAGGTGACCATGATTGGCCCGAACAGAATGCCGATCCGCGCGGTGCCATGGCTCTGGATCAGAAACAACCCGACCAGCACCACCAGCGACAACGGCACGACCCAGTGATCAATACCATCAAACGCCAGACCCAGACCTTCAATCGCCGACAGCACGGAAATCGCCGGGGTGATCATGCTGTCGCCATAAAACAGCGCCGCACCGATCAGTCCGCAAACCACCAGTAACGAACGCAACTTCTTGCGATGCCCCGCCGCCCGCCGTGCCAGCGCGGTGAGCGCCATGATCCCGCCCTCGCCCTGGTTGTCGGCGCGCAGCACGAACATCATGTATTTGATCGACACGACCCAGATCAGCGACCAGAAGATCAGCGACAGAATGCCCAGCACGCCGTCGTGGTTGACCGGTACGCCGTAACCGCCGGAAAACACTTCTTTGAGGGTGTACAACGGGCTTGTGCCGATGTCGCCGTAAACTACCCCGACCGCCGCGACCAGCATGCTCAGCGGCTTGGTGGCCGAACCCTCGGCGCCTGCCGCATGACTACTTGCCTGACCCATCCAACACTCCTACTTCTCAGAACCGGCTTCTTTGAATGAAGCACTATGCTTTGTGGTGCAGCATGCGCTGTTTTACCTGTTGTTACAGACGTTTTGTTGACTGTAAAAAATTGGTAAAGCTCAACGGCGCGAAGCATAGCGCAGCACTCGTCGTATTTCCCGGCATAAAGCTGGTCAAGTGCGCTCCTCGCCGCTAGAATTGCGCACTTTTTGATCAGAGGCGCGCCCTAAGCGCCCGTCCGTCGGCTTTTCGCATCAGGAAAGCGGCGTCACAAAATACCGAGGTTAGACATGTCCACCACTCCCGCGCCGGCCAATCCAAAGGTTGGCTTTGTATCTCTGGGTTGCCCTAGCGATACACGAAATAAACACTAGTCATTCTTGCAAAGGCTTAGAACAATCCTCCCAACGCTGCCGGCTCCCAATTCATGATCACCAGCTCACCGCTGACCTGCGGCTTCCCCTGCCGCTGATTGCCCGTGCTGTAGCGGATATCCAGCGTCTCAAAATGAAATCCTTCGAACACCCGCCGAATGTCCGGATGGTCGTTGATACTGACCATTACCTTGCCTTTGCAACGTCGCATAAAGTCAGCCATGCGCTCGTAGTTCTCGAATGGAAAGTCCACGCCATAACCCGCTGTCTCCCAGTAAGGGGGATCCATGTAATGGAAGGTATGAGCACGGTCGTAACGTTCCGCGCATTCAAGCCATGGAAGATTCTCAACGTATGTACCCGACAGACGCTGCCAGGCGGCTGAAAGGTTCTCTTCGATACGCAACAGATTGATAGCGGGTCCGGTAGTGGCAGTGCCAAATGATTGGCCGCTGACCTTGCCTGCGAAAGCATGGTGCTGCAGGTAGAAAAATCGGGCGGCTCGCTGGATGTCGGTCAGAGTCTCAGGGCGGGTCATCTTTTGCCATTCAAATACTTGGCGAGAACTGAGCGCCCATTTGAACTGGCGCACAAACTCTTCGAGATGGTTCTGCACAACGCGATAAAGCGTGACAAGGTCACCGTTGATGTCGTTCAGGACTTCAACTGGCGATGGTTGTGGACGCATGAAGTAGAGCGCGGCACCGCCGGCAAAGACTTCGACGTAGCATTCGTGTGGTGGAAAGAGAGGAATCAGGCGATCGGCCAAACGGCGCTTCCCGCCCATCCACGGAATGATGGGTGTAGACATTAAAATTTGAGCCTCTTACTGTATGTATATCCAGTAATGAATAATACGTTATTCGACGCCGGCTCAGGGATAGTCTGTGAAAAGCATTTAGGCGCTCAGTAGAAGCCGCAGCCCGCGATTTTAAAGGCGTTAGACGTGATGGTGACTCTGACCGGCGCGCGCCTTTCCCAACATGCAACTGATCACTCTCAAAAACAAAAATCTCCTTATCTCTGCCTTTTTCATTGTTCACCCCTGTAAAACTGGGGCCACCGGCTTTATTCCTTGCGCACGCTTCTGCAGCAGCACTGCGCAAGCGCGCTGCACTTCCCTTCCAAATTTTGCAAACTGTGAAACTGCGGGTCGCTTGGCAAGGCCCACAGGCGGCGCGGGCTACAGCTTTGTTTGCACTACTTTCCGATTTGCACAAAAAAAAGACGCAAGCCCCGTCGGCGGGAGGGGGATAAGTGCTTTTTCAGCAGATTTTTTCTTAGCTGTAGGATTTTCCAAGGGACGATCAATTCCAGGCGAAAAATAGGCGCAAACGACTTCAGGGGTCGCCAATTGCCGTCAGTCGCTCCGCTGATGTTGAGCAGTCCGTCTACCGATATACTGTTTGCATATACAGTGCTTGAGCAAGGTAGTCATGGCCGATGAATATAGAATCTGCGAAAACCCTAACCACTGAAGCTCCCGCGATGGCGCAGTGGCGGATCATGTTGCGTGATGAGGTATCGTTGCTTGCAATGCCTGGTGCCCATCACAAAGCGCTGCTCAGGCAAGCGCATGCGTTGCACCAGGGCCAGATGATTGACGCTGACGAACTTGGCGACTTGCTTGAGTTAGCGGACGCGGCGCTAGCCTACGCGGTTGAGTCATTACTTGACCTCGACGCTGACGAGTAGGAGAAACCATGCACGTATTGGTCACGCCTATGCGCCTTCGTGGTGTTGCGCTAGATCCGAAGGAGCGGCGCCGGTATCCGGCAATCCGCGGCAACGTGATGGTGAACTCTACTGTCTGTCACGAATTAGGCCGTGCAGCCAACGTCGCTCGCGTTGAGGTCGGAATGCCTCTTGATCCTGATCCACTTCCCCCCTTGCTCGATGCCACCTTAGCCGGGATGGCTGTGACCGGATTTGTTCTGAGTGGAATCGAGTACATTGACGGTTGTGCGTATGCTCAGTCCTGGTGGTGCCGAGAAGAATGAAAGAATGTTAGTGCAACTGTCAGGACTTTGAGCCAATCTCGTCAGAGCTTTACTAACGAAAGGATGATGTTATGGGCAAGGTATCATCTGGTGGGGTTACCGAATCTGAACGGCTGCTGGCGCAGTTCTGCCAAAAATCTTTTTTGAGACTGTGGACATATCCTAACCCCTATAAAGATGACGGTAAGGAATTCTGTGATTCGATAGCCGTATTTGGAAATGACGTTTTTGTTTTTTTCGATAGGCGCAGTGAATTACCGATAAGCAAAGATAAGGATCCACTCGTACTGTGGAATAGGTGGAAGAAGAATGTCATTGATAAACAGATTATTACCGCTCATGGTGCGGAGCGTTATTTAAAAGCTGGACGACCTTTATATTTAGATGGAAAGCGAACCCAACCTTTCCCCCTAAATATTGATCCTGAAAAGGCTGTAATCCATAAAATTATTGTTGCTCATGGTGCCAAAGAAGCGTGCTTGCACTCCTCTCCAGATAACATATATGGCAGCCTTGGAATCTCTTATACTGAAACAGACTCAACTAAAATTGCAAGCCTAGAAGCAGAACACCCATTTACTTTAATATTGGATAAACACTCCCCCGTCCACATACTTGATAGTCACAACTTATCCATAATTCTTGGCGAGCTTGACACTGTTACCGATTTTGCAAACTATCTGGAAGAAAAGACAAAAGCAATCGCACACCTAGACATATTAACCTATTGCGGCGAGGAAGACTTACTTGCTCACTACTACGCAAACTATGACAAAAAGCTAAATCGACACTACATCGGCACTAACGATAAAAAAGTCAATGGAGTAATGATTAGCCAGGGTGATTGGAAGGGATTTGTAGAATCAGAAACATACTGGGCGACAAAAAGCGCTAACAAAATATCCTATATGTGGGACGAGCTTATACAACGCACCTGTCAAAATTCTATTGACGGTACAATTGGAGGGAATACAGATTTATCTCGCGGGCCGAGCGCCATTTATGAGATGGTTAAAGAGCCAAGATTTATGCGAAGAGAAATTGTAGATGGAATGATGCAAGCTATTGATAGCTTCCCTAATACAAATGTTGCGACTCGAAAAGTAAGTTTGATGCCTTCGAGCGACCCGAAAACTGCGTATGTATTTCTACAGCTAAAACTACCGAAAAACATGGAAAGCGCACCTGACGCTCGTCAAAAGCGTCAAGCTGTACTAGAAATAGCGTGTGGGGTGGCCAAGAACAAATTCCCGCACTTCAATAAGATAGTTGGGATTGGCATGGAGCCGCCGAAATATTCAGAGAATATTGCTGAAGACTTTATTCTTATGCCGTGCGAGAAGTGGCCAAAGGAGCTTCAAGAACACTACAAATCCCTCAACGTGGGTTGGGATTTTTTTGAAACAAAATCGTTAACAAAGCGCGAAATAACCGTTAATGAGTTCGTGCAATTCAAAGCAAAAAACAAGGGTAAGACCGGACGAAATGAGCCGTGCCCCTGTGGTTCAGAGAAAAAGTATAAAAAATGTTGCGGCGCCTGATTTAAAAAACTTAACAACAACCACTAGACCCACAACAACTATATGACATCCAAAACCACAGATAATTTAGAAATAATTAAAAAGCACCACTATGTATGGGCGCACTATCTACGACAGTGGGCGAACGGTGATGACATTTGGTACATAAGTAGCAAAGGCGGAAATATTCGTCGCGATAGCATTTATGGACGTTCACAAGATTTACACTTCTATCAAGTAACCCCACTCGACGAACATGACATTCAGTTTATCGAACGTCTTCCGACTTCAGATTCGCCGATCGTTAAAAAATTCCACACTTCGCAACTAGATTATTTTAAAAAGATTTCAATGCTCATCAAAACCCCTGAGATATTGAAGGGAGTCGCCAAAGAAGAAGACTTAGAAGAGCTCAAGAAAATATCAGAATGGGCATCAAATAATTCTTTGGAAAAAACCTATACAGCGATTGAATTATTGGCTCGCCCGGTAATGGACGAACTGTGGAAAGGAAATGCAAGCTGCCTCGACATACGGTCCAACATGGTCGCTTTCTATAATTATCTTGCTCACCAACTTGCAAGAACTAGAAAAATGCGCGACCGATCATTTGAGCTAATGAAAAAAGTCAATCAAGATAACGAGCTATGGGTAGAACATGTAAAACTATTCGAGAAGAATTGGTGGTTCATCGCTTACAAGATGGGCATAAATTTCGGCTTCGGCCTCGAACAAAGCGCTGACACTGCAAATCGCATTCTGATTAGAAACACAACAAACATTGATTTTATAACCAGCGACCACCCTGTCATCAATGTCCATCAATGCGCTCAAGGTGCGGCTATAGACCAAGTGGTCGACAAGTTAGACCTTTATTATCCTTTATCGCCAAAACTGGCGTTTATGCTGAATGATTCACAGCATTACAACCACCTCAAGCACTTTGTGAATGAAGAGGACGTAATACATTTGAATCGATTGATGGCGGACCGCTCTCATAAGAACATTTACGGTCCATCTGAGCAGGCACTGAAGGATGTCAGAAAATCGTATCGCAACCTCAAAGTGTGATTGGTTTTAGCTGGGCAGAAAGCGTTAATGCCTTTCCAGCATTGGCTGTAAATGCCCCCGCATTTCCAGGCGGTGGACTCGTTCCGTGAACATGGGTAGCGATTTGGGTATTCATCTGCTCAAGCAGTTCGAGAATCTCGCATGCGATTTTGAAAATGTTGACACTCTCGGACCCGATCCAGTTTTTCGGCGCTTGCATCCGTTGACTGACCCCGGTGATGCTATGGCGTAGTCCTTCAATGCGCTCCCGCATATCACCGCCCACCGTGGCGTTGTGCATATGCCCCACAACCAAATTCAGATCCCGGCCGGTCGCCTGGTGCAAATCGTCTACCGCCGCGAGACTCGCCGAGCCGCCCGACAG